>DATBGJ010000758.1:0-2371 GCA_036558045.1 Thermoanaerobaculia bacterium | reverse complement strand
ATCGTTGGAGGTGGCCGCCGAGCCGGGCCGGCTGGCCGTCACGCCGGAGGGCCGCGAGGGGTTGGAGCTCCTCTCTCCCGAGCCGGGAAAGAAGCGCCTCCACCGTTTCGCCGAGCGCGAAGCCAAGGTCGAGAAGGCGCTGGCGGCGGCGCTGCACGGCGACCTCGGGCCCCTCGCCGCGATCCTCGTCGACTCCACCGCGGCCGCGGAGCGCTGGCGCGCCAGCCTGGAGACGACCGAAACGCAGCTCGGCGCGTGGAAGTCTTTTGCGGTGCTCGGCACGCGCAGCCTCGGCGGCGAGGTGGTGACGCAGGCGCGCCTCGCCTTCGAGAAGGGAAGGCGCGAGCTCGAGGTGGTCTGGGCTGGTCCCACCGCCGAAGGCCTCGCGATCGGCAGCAAGCTGCGGCCGACCTGGTTTCTCCCCGCGGGACCCTCCCGCTTCGTCACTTTCGACGTCGGCACGGGAGGGGCCGTGAGCCTGAGCTGCGAGGGCGCGGGAGGGGCGGCGCCGGCGCTGCGGTTCGAGACCGCGGGCGGTGCGGTGACAGCGCGGCGGTCGAAATAGCGTCGCAGGCACGCATGACTTCGGTCATACTTTGCCTGCTCCTGTCCTGAAAACGGGATAGATTCGCGCCGTCCCAACGGAGGTCGTCGTGATTGAGAGCACCGGTGCGAGATTCTACGGAGTATTGACCTTGATTATGCTCCCGTTGGCCCTTGGTGCCTTTGCAGCCCGCATGTGGTGGCTCATGGGATGCGTCGCAGTGCTGGACGTGTTTTGTTATTGTCGAATGTGGGTCTTGGTTCGCCGCAGAAACCGTGAGCTCCTCGCGTTAACGGGAAGCTTGAACCCTGGCACATCGGCATCCACGCTGCGGAGGCCGTAGATGGAGAGACCCCGGCCGGCGCTTCCGCACCGGCCTATCGAGACGTTGCTTTCCTTCGGAAAGGGCGAGTCCGGGGACGTGGTACCATGGGCTTCGGCACATGCTGAAGGCACGAAGCTGACAGGCGAGGAATCCAGCGGCCACGACTTGAGCTCCTGACCCCTTCTCGCAAACGCGGCAGCCGTCCGGCACCACGGTTCAGTGCTGAAACCTCGACGTCGGAGAGGAGGAGCCATGGACCTTGTAGAGACGGCGGCGGAGAGGGCGCCTAGTCAGGAGGACCGCACGCCGGCGCGCACTCTCTGGACGCGCATCCAGGCGTGGCCGCGCTCCTATCAATACAAGGAGCTCCAGCAGGCCCCCACAGACCACCGCTGGGCTCTCTGCGAGGCGCTCTGTCTCGAAAACCAGCGGCTATGCGTCGAGGACCCGGTCCAGGCGGCGGTCGTCGCCGAGCTGGCGCTCAAGCTCGTGGATCGGGTGGCCGGGGAGGAACCCTGGCGCGCCAAGCTGCGCGGCTTCGCCTGGGCTCACGTCGGCAACGCCCTGCGGGCCCAGGGGGATCTCAAGGCCGCGGAGCGAGCGTTCCGCACGGCGGACCGGTTCTGGAAAGCCGGGGAGGAAGCTCGAAACGGTCTGCTGGAAGAGGGAGTCCTCTTCGCTTTCAAGGCCATGTTGCGCTGGAGCCAGCGCCGTTTCGAAGGAGCAGCGGAGCTCCTCGATCAGGCCTTCGCGGCGGCGAGCGGCGCGAAGTTCCGCGTCCAGGTGCTGGTCAGCAAGGCAAGGCTCTGCAAGGAGACGGGAGATCTCGAGCAGGCCGTGGCGATCCTCCGGGAAGCGAGCGATATCGCTATTCCCGACGACGACGGCCAGGTCGTTCTCTGCGTGCAGCACAATCTTGCCGACGGCCTGAGCAAGCTCGGCCGCTTTCCGGAAGCGGAGGCGCTCCTACCGGCGGCCATCGACCTGTCACGAAGGTGCGGCGGCGAGGTGGATTTCCTCCGTCTTCTGTGGATCGAGGGTCGCGTCGCGGCCGGGCTCGGCAAGACGGGTGAGGCGGTCGCGGCGTTGCGCAGAGTCCGCGGCGAGTTTGCGGCCCGGCCCATGAGCTACGACACCGCCCTGGTTTCCCTGGAGCTCGCCGCCCTCTACGCCGAGCAGGGACAAACGCAGGACGTCAAGAACCTCGCCCGCCATCTGGTGCCGATCCTGCAGGCGCGGGAGGTCCACCCCCGGGTTTCTGCGGCGTTGGTTCTCTTTCGCCAGATAGCCGAGCGGGAGGAGGTCACGCCGGCGTTCGCCCGCGAGGTGCTGATCTACCTTCGGAAGGCCCGGCACGATCCCGATCTAAGCTTTGAGCGCCAGGCGGGCGTCGACCTCTGAGCGACGCCTCGGATGTCACTGCCGTCTGGCGCGCGTCCATGGGACCGCCCTTGAAGCGTTTGACGTAGATGGCGCGGAGGCGGCCGGACATGCGGGGATCA
>DATBGJ010000757.1:0-7760 GCA_036558045.1 Thermoanaerobaculia bacterium | reverse complement strand
CTCCACTAGCGGCACAGCGGTTGTTCGACCGCGTGGCCAAGACCTCCCAGACCCTGGACTTCCTTCCTCGCCCAGGCCGGGTCGTTCCCGAGCTCGCCCGTTTCAAGATCACCACTTACCGCGAGCTGATTCTTCGGCCCTACCGGCTTCTGTACAGCATGCGATCCTCGCCCGGCTGAAGATTCGTCCCTAAAGCACGAGGCCGGAGGGTGGTGGCCCTCCGGCCTCTATCCTTCACGGCCCGCCCCGTGAGGCGGGGTCCGACCGCCCCTGCGCGATCGATGATGCGACTACTTTACAGCTTCGCCGCGGCGTTGAAAAGACGGCGGCGTGACCGTGGAGTGACTACTCCCCGCCTTCCCCGGCCGCCGTCGTCGCCAGCGCGTGGAGCTCCGCGATGTCGCGCAGGACGCCGCCGCGCACGACGTAGCGCACCCGCCGGAGGTTGGCCACGTCCGCCGTGGGGTCGGCGGCGACGATCAGCAGGTCGGCCAGCTTGTCCTTCTCGACGGTGCCGAGGTCCTTCCCCCGGCCCATGGCCGCCGCGCCGCCGCGCGTCGCGGCGACGAGCACCTGCATGGGGGTGAGGCCGGCCGCCTGCATGGCTTCCATTTCGGCGTACACGGCGGGCCCGTGCAGGGTGAGCGGATTGCCGGCGTCCGTGCCCATGGCGATCGGGATGCCGGCGGCGGCCACCCGCTTGAGGTTGTCGGCGGCGAGGCGCTCGCGGTTGGCCCTGCCGGCGTCGCGGGTCTTGAGCTGGTCGGCGGTGAGAGGTTCCTCCTGCGTCTGCACCTGCGCGGTCTCGGCCACCCGGGCCAGCGTCCCGGGATCGACGCAGCCGTTCGGATCGTCCACCGCCGGCGCTTGCCGGCGAGCGGCGGCTTCGAACATCCGCTGATAGCCGCGGACGACGGTGAGGGTCGGGCAGTACATGGCGCCGTTCTTGCGGGCGAGGTCGAGGAGCTCGTCGTCGACCGGTTGGTCCCACACGCTGTGGACGAGCAGCTTGGCGCCCGCGCGCAGGGCCTCCTTGGCCTCGGCGAGACCCGTGGCATGGACGATCAGCGGCAGGCCGCGTTCGCGCGCCGCCTCACCGGCGGCGCGCACGGCCGCGGCGGATTTCTCCACGGTCTGCTCCGGCGTCACGATGTACCAGACCTTGACGGCCGCCGACCCGCGCTCGGCGAGGTAGCGCACCGCCTCCCGCGCCGCATCCTCACCGGTGAGGACGAGGAACTGCCGCTCGCCGGGGAGGTTCAGCCAGTGGTCGATGGTGGAGAGCAGCGGCCCGGCCGCCGCCACCCGCGGCACCTCGGAGTCCGGCTCGGCCCACGCCGGCAGGCCGAGCGTCCAGGCATAGCCGCCGACGTCGAAGACCGCCGTCACCCCCGAGCAGAGATAGGAGCGGCCGAAGCGCTCCGGGTGCCGGGCGAGGTCGGCGATGACCTTCTCATAGGGGTGCTGCGCCCGCACATCGATGGAGTCGGGGCGGCCGTCCGCCCAGCCGGTCTGGGAGAAATGGACGTGGGCGTCGACGAGGCCGGGGGTGATCCACAGGCCCTTGACGTCGGTGACGTCCACGCCGGCGGGCACCGGGCAGGCGGCGCGCGGGCCGGCGCATTCGATCTTGCCGTCGCGCAGCAGCACGGCCGCGTCCGGCACCGGCGGCGCGCCGGTACCGTCCACCAGGGTGGCCCCCACCAGGGCCCGCGGCGGCGGCGGCACGCCGGGGATGGCCGAGAAGGCGGTGCTCACCGCGATCTTCCAACCCTCGGGCGTGGCGACGAAGAAGCGCTCGGAGAGCCCCGAGTCCTCGCGGCCGCCGTAGCGCACGCGATAGCGGTAGGTGCCGTAGACGAGGCCCGGACGGACCGGGGTCAGATGGAGGTCGTCGGCGGCGATGTGGTCGGGCCAGCCCTGGCCGGCGGTGGCGGCGAGGCCGGCGTAGCCGAGCTGGAAGCCCGTGGGCCCGGTGCGCGCCAGCCGGTCCGATTCGAGGTAGCAGGAGAGATAGGCGTCGCGGTCCTTGTCGCGGATGGCTTGCAGATTTTTCTCGAAAAGGGCGCGCGCCGCGGCAACGTCGGATGCCGGGGTATCCTCGGCCGCCCGCAGTGTTCCTGCCGGCGCCAGCAGGGCCAGCGCCGCGCTCGCCGGCGCGATGAGCCTGCGCAGGAGTCTCCAAGCCTTCATAGGTCCTTTCCTCCTCGACGGGTGTCGGGCCGGCTATGGTAGCAGCTCTCGGCAAGGCTCTTGCAATTGAATGCACAGCCGTTGTCGGCTAGGATCAGCAGTGAACGGACCTCCAGTATAGGTATGACCTCATCGATCGAACCGACGTACCGTCGCTCCACCGGGCTGGTCGACGTGCTCGACCGGGTGCTGGACAAGGGGCTGGTCATCGCCGGCGACATCCGGGTCTCGCTCGCCGAGGTCGAGCTGCTCACCATCCGCATCCGCCTGCTCGTCTGCTCGATCGACAAGGCGGAGCAGATCGGTCTCGACTGGTGGCGTCAGGATCCTAACCTGTCGGTAGCCGCGCGGCGGCTGTCGCTCGAAAACGATTCACTGAGAGAGCAGGTGCGGATGCTGGAAGAAAGGGTCTCGGCGCTGGCGTTGCAGCAGGAGCGCCAAGCGGAGGCCAAGCCGCCGCGGCCTGCGAGGCAGAAACCCTGAAGGGGGGATGGAAGATGCCGGTTGAACGTGCTTCCGGAGGCACCAGTCTCATCGACGTGCTCGACCGCGTCCTGGACAAGGGTATCGTCATCGACGCCTGGGTCCGGGTATCGCTGGTGGGCATCGACCTGCTCACCGTCGAGGCCCGCGTCGTCGTGGCGTCCATCGGTACCTACATCAAGTACTCGGAAGCGGTCGCCCTCGCCCCTTCGGTCTCGCGGCCGGCGCTGGAGAGCCGCTCGTCCGAGGAGCTGTTGGCGGAGAACGCCGCTCTGCGCGCCCAGCTCGCCGCCGCCACGGCGCGCGAGGAGGTGCCGGTCCGCAGGGCGCGCTCGTCGCCGAAGGGCTGATCCGTGGCCAGCGTCGCGCATCTCGACGCGCTCCCTCGCTTACGAGGAGGTATGGGCTCGAAGGCGAAGCTGAGCCTCGTCGAAGCCCTGCTCGCGGAGCAGGAGCCGCGCGCTTGCGTGGTGCTGGCCCTGCGCTGGCTGTCGCGGCACGCCGGCGTCGAGCGCGCCGTGTGCGCCATGGTCGACGGCGAGAACGGCCGCCTGACCGGCGCCACCGGCATGGGCCTTTCGCTCGCCGCGGTGGACGCCTTCAGCCTGGACCTCGGCGACCGCACGCACCCGCTCATCATCGCCTTGGACGGCGGCGAGCCGGTCGCCTTCCGCGACTCCGGACAGACCCTGCCGCGCCCTTTCGAAACCCCGCTGGGGAACGCTCCCTTTCACGCCATCCCGCTCGCCGGCACCGGGAACGCTCCCGGCATCGGCCTGCTCCTCGTCAGCGGCGGCGACAGCCCGCTCATCGAAGACGTGCAGTGGGCCGCGGACCTGCTGGCCAACCGGCTGGCGGCGCTGCAGTACAACCGCGCCCAGATCGACGACCGCCGCCACCGGCGGGAGCGGAGCTGGCTGTTCTCGATCATCAACGCCGTCACCGATCCCATCCTGCTCACCGACGCGGACGGCCGCATCATGATCGCCAACGCCGGCGCCGAACGGCTGTTGACCACCGAGGAAGACCAGAGCGAAGGCCGCCGCCGCGCCGTGGCCCTCAACAACATGTTGTTCTCCGCCACGCTGTTCAACAGCGGCGGCGGCGCGGCGAGCCAGGAGCTGGTGCTGGTCGATCCTTCCGAGGGTCAGGAGCTGCTGTTCGAGGTGTTGCGGGCGCCGGTGCGCCTGCGCCCGGGCGAGCCGGGGCACGTCTCGGTGCTGCGCAACGTCACCGACCTGCGGCGGGCCAGCGAGGAGATCGAGGAGAACCTCCGCCGGCTGCGCCTCGCCGAAGCCGCGACGCGCGCCGAGCGCGACCGCCTCGATCTCACCCTCAACTCGGTCTTCGATCCCGTCCTGGTCACCGACCCGGAAGGCAAGATCGTGCGCATGAACCCGCCCGCCGAGCGCATGTTCACCGTGCCGCCCGGCAGCGGCGGCGAGGAAGTCGAGCGGCGGGTGCGCATCAACGACGCGGTGTTCACCTCCTTCGTCTCCAACCTCTACGCCGGCCAGTCGCAGCTCTGGCGGGGCGAGCTCAACCTGCTCGATCCCGAGACCGGCGCCCCGGCCCCCTTCGAGGCCTTCTCCGGCACGGTGCTCTCCAAGCAGGGCGAGCAGACCGCGGCCGTCACCATCCTCCACGACCTCACGGAGGCGCTGGAGAAGGCGCAGCTCTACGAGCAGGTCAAGCACCACTCGGAGGAGCTGCGGGAAAGGGTGCGGGAGGCCACCGCCGAGCTGGCCGAGCAGAACGAGTTGCTGCGCCGGCAGGCCTTCCAGCTCGAGCAGGCCTCGGCGATGAAATCGCAGTTCCTCGCCAACGTCTCCCACGAGCTGCGCACGCCGCTCAACGCCATCATGGGCTATACCCACCTGCTGCTGGAGGGGGTCTCGGGCGAGGTGAGCCGCGCGCAACGCGACAAGCTGGCGCGCGTCGACGCCAACGCCCGCCACCTGCTCGCCGTCATCAACGACCTGCTCGACATCGCCCGCATCGAGTCGGGCAAGATGCCGTTGCAGGTGGACCGCGTCCGGCTCCCCGAGCTGATCGACGAGGTGATGAGCGAGGTCGAGCCGGTGATCGCCGGCACGCAACTGGAGGTGTCCCGCGCCCTCTCGCCGGACCTGCCGGAGATCGAGACCGACCGCCAGAAGGTCAAGCAGATCGTGCTCAACCTGCTCTCCAACGCGCTCAAGTTCACGCCTCAGGGCGCGGTCGCCATCCGCCTCGACTACGACCGCGAGGCGGACGAGATCGCCGTCGCCGTCTCCGACACCGGCATCGGCATCGCGGAGGAGAACCAGAAGACCATCTTCGAGGCCTTCGAGCAGGCCAACAGCTCCTATGCCCGCCGCCAGGGCGGCACGGGCCTGGGCCTCTCCATCTGCCGGCGCCTCGCCCAGCTCCTCGACGGCCGCATCACCCTGGTGAGCCGGCTTGGCGAAGGCAGCACCTTCACGCTGTTCCTGCCCCGGCAGGAGAGGGGGATATGAGCGAGGTCGAGGCGCCTGCCGCGCCGCTCGTGCTGGTCGTCGACGACGTCGATCACGGCCGCGAGATCTTTGCCGAGTACCTCGAGTTCCGCGGCTTCCGCGTGGCCACCGCCGCCGACGGGCTGGAGGCGCTGGAGAAGGCCTTCGAGCTGCGTCCGAATGTCATCCTGATGGACCTCTCCCTGCCCGGCATCGACGGCTGGGAGGCCACTCGCCGCCTGAAGCAGGACGAGCGCACCCGCGACATCCCGGTCATCGCGCTGACCGCCCACGCGCTGGCGAGCGCGCACGAGAAGGCCCGGGAGGTCGGCTGCAGCGCCGTGGTGACCAAGCCCTGCCCGCCGAAGGAGCTCGAGCAGGAGGTCCGGCGCCAGCTCGCGGCAATCCCGAACACCGAGGACAAAACCTGACCATGAGCAAAGCCAAGAGGGAGCCCGGCAAGCGGGCCGTGAAGAAGACACCGTCCAAGCCGGGCTCGCCGGCGCCGGTCGCCGAGCAGCCCGAGGCGCCGCCGCCGCTGCCCTTTCCGGAACCGTCCTCCAGGACCAGCCGCAGCGGCAAGTACGTCTACTGCATCGTCCAGACGACCGAGCCCCGCCGCTTCGGCGCCATCGGCATCGGCAGCGAGCCCGCCGAGGTGCACACGGTCAGCTACAAGGACATCGCCGCGGTGGTCTCCGATACGCCGCTGGAGGTCTACGACCCGACGCGCGAGAACGTGCTGGCGCACGAGCGGGTCAACGAGGCGGTGATGCGCGATTACACGGTCATCCCGATGTCGTTCAGCACGGTGTTCAAGACCGGCGACGACATCGTCGAGCTGCTGCGCAGCGCCTACGAGGCCTTCCGCGACGTGCTGGTGAAGATGCAGGACAAGCTGGAGTTCGGCCTCAAGGTGCTGTGGGAGCCGGAGACGATCATCCGCGAGATCGAGAAGGACGACGAGAACCTCCGCCTGCTGCGCCAGGAGATCTCGAACGAGAAGGGCTCCACCTACTTCGCCCGCATGCAGTACGGCCGGCTCGTCGACTCGCTGCTGCAGGAGCACTCCGAGAAGCTGGTGGCGGAGATCTTCGACTCCCTGAGCACCGTCGCCGTGGCCTCGCGCGCCAACAAGCCGATCGGCGACAAGATGATCCTCAACGCCGCCTTCCTGGTGACCCGCGACCGCGAGCCGGACTTCGACGCCAAGGTCAAGGAGATCGACGCCCGCTACGAGAACCTGATCTTCAAGTACACCGGCCCGTGGCCGCCGTACAACTTCGTCAACATCCGCCTCAAGCTGGAGCGGGCCTCGGAAGTGGAATGATCATCCTCGACAGCCTGCTGATCGGCGGCATCCGCTTCGTCCTCGACAAGGTCGCCTCGGCGGTCGACGCCGAGATGAACGACGAGCAGTCGCTGCGCCAGGAGCTGCTGGCGGCGCAGATGCAGCTCGAGCTGGGCGAGATGGACGAAGAGGAGTTCGTCGAGCTGGAGCGCGACATCCTGGCCCGGCTGCGCAAGATCCGGGAGGAACAGCAGGCGACGGGCGCGGTTTCGCTGAGCGACGGCGGGGTGGCGGTGGACATCACGTTCCGCGGGGACGAGAACGCCTAGGCTCCATCTCTTCGGCGGCAAGGGCGGCGTCGGCAAGACCACCTGCGCCGCGGCGGCCGCCCTCGCCGCCGCCGAATCCGGCCGGCGGGTGCTCGCCGTCTCCACGGATCCTGCCCACTCTCTCGGTGACGCGTTCCGTTCCCGCCTGACCGGAGATCCCGCAATCGTCAAAACGCGGCGCGGCACGCTCCTCGCCGCCGAGATCGCCGCCGGCGCCGCCCTCGAACGCTGGCGGCGGGAGAACCGCTCCGCCCTGCGGGAGATCGCCGCGCGCGGCACCTATCTGGACGAGGAGGACGTGGAGCGCTTCCTCGGCCTCGCATTGCCGGGGACCGACGAGCTGATCGCCTGGCTGGAGCTTGACCGCCTCATTGAGCAGACCGCCTGCGACGAGGGGGTAATCGACGCCGCGCCCACAGCCCACACCCTGCGCCTGCTGGCAAGCCCCGAAGCGCTGCGCGGCTTCGCCGGGATCCTCGACCGTATGCAGCAGCGGCACCGCGCCATGGCGGAGCGCTTCGGCGGCGCCTGGCGTCCGGACGCGAGCGACGAGCTGATCGCGGATCTGGAGGCTGAAGGGCGCGGGATCGAAGAGCGGCTGCGCGATCCGCGGCAGACCTCCATTCGCTGGGTGATGCTGCCCGAGGCCCTCGCGCTCGCCGAGACCTTGGACACCCTGGCCACCCTCGACGAAGCCGGCCTTGCCGTGGAGGAGGTGATCGTCAACCGGGTTCTGCCGCCGGGCGAGGACGCCTGTTCCCTCTGCCGCGAACGCCGGGCCGCCGAGTCGGCGGTGATCCGCGAGATCCGGGGGACCCTGGCGGATAGGGCGATTCGGTTTTTGCCGGAGGCGGTGGAGGAGCCGCGGGGGAGAATCGCTTTACGCAAGATCGCGAGGCATCTGGAGTCGCGCTCCAGGGGATTGGAGTTGATCGGGGATCTGCCCTTCGAGACCTCACCCCCTGGCCCCCTCTCCACGTCGTGGAG
>DATBGJ010000756.1:0-4435 GCA_036558045.1 Thermoanaerobaculia bacterium | reverse complement strand
CCGGCGCGGGCCGGCGTGCTCCGCCTCGGATGCCCATTGTTCCAGCACTCCGAGAGGGGCCCTTGCCCCTTTCGTTCGCGCAGCAGCGTCTCTGGTTCATCGATCAATTCGAGCCGGGCAGTCCGCTCTACAACATGCCCTTGGCGCTGCGCGTCGAGGGACCGCTGCAGGGAGAGGTGCTGGCGCTCTGCCTTGGGGAGGTCGTCCGCCGTCATGAGGCTCTGCGTACGGTCTTTGCGGCGCTGGAGGGCTTGCCGGTGCAGGTCGTCCAACCGGCGGCGCCCTTGGCGCTGCCGGTGGTGGACCTTTCGGGGCTTCCCGCGACGGTGCGCGAGGCGGCGGTTTTCGCTCTTGCCGCCGCAGAGGCGGGCCGGCCGTTCGATCTCACCCGGGGTCCTCTGTTGCGCGGCGTGCTGCTGCAGTTGGCTGAGGACGATCATGTCGTCGCCCTGACGCTGCATCACATCGTCAGCGACGGCTGGTCGATGGGCATCCTGGTCCGCGAGGTCTCCGCGCTCTACGGAGCTTTCGCCGAGGGCCGGCCTTCGCCCCTACCGGAGCTGCCGATCCAGTACGCGGATTTCGCGGCTTGGCAACGCTCCTGGCTGCACGGCGAGATCCTGGAGAGCGAGATCTCCTTCTGGCGGCAGCAGCTCACGGGCCTGCCGCCGCTGCTGGAGCTGCCCACCGACCGGCCGCGGCCGGCCGTGCAGAGCTTCCGCGGCGCCACCCGGCCGGTGCGCTTGCCGGCCGAGCTCCTCCGGCAGGCGCAGGCCCTCGGCCAGCGCGAAGGAGCGACGCTCTTCATGGTGCTCCTGGCCGGGTTCCAGATCCTCCTGGCCCGGTACAGCGGCCAGCAGGATCTCGCGGTGGGGACTCCGGTCGCCGGTCGCAACCGGGTGGAGACCGAGGGATTGATCGGCTTCTTCGTCAATACCCTGGTGCTGCGCGGCGATCTGACCGGCAAGCCCGATTTCCGTACCGCCGTCGCCCGGGTACGTGAGCGCGAGCTGGCCGCCCAGATGCACCAGGACGTGCCGTTCGAAAAGCTCGTGCAGGAGCTGGCGCCCGAGAGGAGCCTCGCGCATGCGCCCCTGTTCCAGGTGATGCTGGCGCTGCAGAACGCGCCGCTCGGGGAGCTGGAGATCGAGGGCCTTCGCCTGCGGCCGGTGGGCGGAGCGGAGACGACGGCGAAGATCGATCTCATGCTCGGAGTGGAGGAGCTCGACGGCGGCCTCGAAGGCGGGCTCGACTACGCCACCGCCCTCTTCGACGCCGCGACCGTCGACCGCCTGATCGGGCACTTCGAGCAACTGCTCGGGGCGGCGGTCACCGCGCCGGAGCTGTCCGCGTTCGCGCTGCCGCTGCTGCGCCCGCAGGAGTCCGCCCAGCTCCTGGCGGAATGGAACGACACCCGCCAGCCCGCGCCGGAAGACCTCTGCCTGCACGACCTGTTCGCGGTACACGCGGCGCGCCGGCCCCGCGCGGTCGCCGCGGTCTACGCGGGCAGGAGCCTCACCTACGGCGAGCTGGCCAAGCGCGCGGCGATCCTGGCGACCCACCTGCGCGCCGCGGGCACCGGCCCGGACACCCTGGTCGGCATCTGCCTGAACGAAGGGCTGGAGAGGCTCGTCGCCGTCCTCGGCGTCTTCCTCGCCGGAGGGGCCTACCTACCCCTCGATCCCGCCTATCCCCGCGAGCGACTGGTCGCCATGATCGCGGACGCGGGCGTCGGTGTGGTCCTCACTGAGGAAGGGCTGCGCGGCTTGCTGCCCGCGACGGTGGAGGCTCTGCTCATCTCGTCCCGCACCTCCAGGAAACGGCGGTCGAAAGCCGTTCCGCGGGCGGCGGGGCCCCAGAACCTCGCCTACGTCATCTACACCTCGGGCTCCTCCGGCCGGCCCAACGGCGTGATGGTGACCCACGGCTCGGCCGTGCGGCTCATCCTGTCCGCCATTGCGGAGGCCGGGCTTGGGCCCCACACGCGCGGCCTGCACTACATCTCGTTCAGCTTCGACCCCTCCATCCTGGAGATCTGGACGACCCTGGCCGCGGGCGGCACGCTGGTCGTCGCGCCGCAGGAGACCCGTCTCTCCGCGGAGACGCTGGGGAGCGTCATCCGCCGCGAGGGGATCACGTTCACCATGGGCCCCCCCGGGACCCTGGCGCTCCTGCCCACCGGCTTGCCGACGCTCGACACGCTGCTGGTGGGCGCCGAGCGTTGCCCGGCCGAAGTCGCCAGCCGCTGGGCGCCGCCGGCCTCGGGCCTGCGCCACCTCTTCAACAGTTACGGCCCCACCGAGGCCACCATCTACACCACGTCGGCGGACTTGCGGGGCGCCTACCGCCGCGAGCCGCCCATCGGCCGGCCGGTCGCCAACTCCCGCGCCTACGTCCTCGACCCGAACGGCCGGCTCGTCCCCGCGGCAGTGCCGGGCGAGCTGTGCGTGGCCGGCCCGGGGCTGGCGCGCGGCTATCTCAACCGGCCGGCCCTCACCGCCGAGCGCTTCGTGCCGGATCCTTTTGGGGAAGCCGGCTCGCGTCTCTACCGGGCGGGCGACCTGGTGCGCTGGATGCCCGACGGCAACCTCGAGTTCCTGGGCAGGGTGGACGACCAGGTCAAGATCCGCGGCATCCGCGTCGAGCTGGGAGAGGTCGAAGCCGCGCTGGCCGCCCAGCCGGGAGTGCGCGAGGCGGCGGTCATCGTGCGGGAGGACGTCCCGGGCGACCGGCGGCTGGTCGCCTACGTGGTCGGCGGCGGCACCGCGGCCGTGCTGCGTGGAGCGCTGCGCGAACGGCTGCCGGACGCCATGGTGCCCACCGCCTTCGTGACGCTCGCGGCCCTGCCCCGCACCCCGAACGGCAAGGTGGACCGCAAGGCCCTGCCGGCGCCGGAGCAGCGAGGCTGCGAGGAAGGCTACCTGCCGCCGCGCACGCCGGTCGAGGAGGTCCTCGCCGGGATCTGGGCCGAGCTGCTGGGAATCGACCGGGTCGGCGCGGCCGACAACTTCTTCGAGCTGGGCGGCCACTCGCTGCTGGCGACGCAGGTGACGTCGCGCCTGCGCGGCGCCTTCGGCGTCGAGATGCCGCTGCGCGATCTCTTCGAGGCTCCCACGCCGGCCGAGCTCGCCGTCCGGGTCGAGGCGGCGCGGCAGGCCGCTGCGAAGTGGACGGTGCCGCCTCTCGTCCCCATCGCCCCGAGCCTGCGGCAGGGGCCTCTGCCGCTCTCCTTTGCGCAGCAGCGCCTGTGGTTCGTCGATCGCTTCGAGCCGGGCAGACCGCTCTACAACCTGCAGGTGGCGCTGCACGTCGAAGGGCCGCTGGACTCCGCGGTGCTGGTGCGCTGCCTGGGAGAGGTCGTCCGCCGGCACCAGACCTTGCGCACGGTCTTCGCGGCGCCGGAAGGCTCGGCGGTGCAGGTGATCCAACCCGCCGCACCGTTCGTGCTGCCTCGGGTCGACCTCTCGGGGCTGCCGCAGGCCGTGGGCGAGGCGACGGCTCGCTCCTTGACCGCGGAGGAGGCCGGCCGCCCGTTCGATCTGGCCCGCGGCCCGCTGCTGCGCGGCGTCCTGATGCGCTTGAGAGACGCGGACCACGTCGCCGTGCTGACCCTGCATCACATCGTCAGCGACGGCTGGTCGATGGGTATTCTGGTGCGCGAGGTCGCGGCTCTCTATGCGGCGTTTGCCGAGAGCCTGCCGTCGCCCCTGCCGGAGCTGCCGGTGCAGTACGCGGATTTCGCGGCGTGGCAGCACTCCTGGCTGCACGGCGAGCTCCTGGAGAGCGAAGTTTCCTTCTGGCGCCGGCAGCTCGCGGGCCTGCCGCCGCTGCTGGAGCTGCCCACCGACCGGCCGCGGCCCGCGGTGCAGAGCTTCCGCGGCACGATCCGGCCGGTGCGCCTGCCGGCCGAGCTCACCCGGCAGGCGCAGGCCCTGGGCCGGCGCGAAGGCGCGACGCTCTTCATGGTGCTCCTGGCCGGCTTCCAGGCCCTGCTGGCGCGGTACAGCGGCCAACGAGAGCTGGCGGTGGGCTCGCCCGTCGCCGGACGCAACCGGGTGGAGATCGAGGACCTGATCGGGTTCTTCGTCAACACGCTGGTGTTGCACGGCGATCTGACCTCCGAGCCCGCGATGGGCGAGCTGCTCGGCCGGATCCGCGAGACCGCGCTGGCCGCCTACCTGCACCAGGACGTGCCGTTCGAGAAACTGGTCCAGGAGCTCTCGCCGGAGAGGAACCGCGCCCAGACTCCCTTGTTCCAGGTGATGCTCGCGCTACAGAACCTCCCTGTCGAGAGCGTGGAGATGCCGGATCTGCGCCTGCGGCCGGTGAACGTCGAGGCCACGACGGCGACATGCGACCTGGCGCTGCGGGTCGCGGAGGAGGACGGCGGGTTGAGCGGCGGCATCGAGTACGCCACCGATCTGTTCGACGCCGC
>DATBGJ010000755.1:0-4255 GCA_036558045.1 Thermoanaerobaculia bacterium | reverse complement strand
GGCGCTGCACAGCGGCGGGATAGAGCTGGAACGGGCTTCCCGCCTGGGCGGCTGAGCCGGGGCAGAAGTTGAGCAGATGGCTGCCCGGACCCTCGGCGTCCACCCTCTCCTTGATCCGCACCGTGAGGTCCCGTACCTCCGCGAGGCCGGCGGAGCTCCGCCAGATCTCGCGGATGCCCTGCCGGTGGAGATTGCCCACCGGCCGGCGCCACTGCACGCAAGGGTAGACGTTGCCGTAAGGATCGATGGCAATGCCGGAGGAGCCGGCGCCGCAGTGCTTGTGGACCGGAGCGGGCATGGTGCCGTCGTCGCCGCCCCGCGCCACCTCGGCGGGCCCGCCGGCCGCCGCCCGGCCGTGCTCGAACTGCAGGCGGAAGAGGCGGAGCACGCCCTCGCGGCTCGCCGCCACCCGCAGCGGCTCGCGGCCGCCGTCGTCGCGCGGCGTCACTTCGGGGTCCACCTGCAGGGGAAGGCTCAGGGAGTCGGCGAGGGCGAACATCTCGGCGATCTCGCCCTCGTTCCAGGCGGTCAGCGTGCTGTTGAGCTTCACCCGCAATCCCAGCGAACGCATCCCGGCGAGGTTGGCGAGCAGGCGGTCGAAGCTGCCCGGCACCCGGGTCTGGCGGTCGTGGGTGGCGGCGGTGGCGCCGTGCAGGCTGGTCTCGATGAGGAAGGGATCGATCTCGTCGCGGATGCGGCGGGCCAGCTCGCCGCGCAAGGCGTGGCCGTTGGACTTGATACGCACCACGAAGCCGAGCTCTCTCGCCCGCGCGCCCAGGGCGAGGAAGTCCGGATGAGCGAGCGGCTCGCCGCCGGAGAGGGAGAGGTTCATCACCTCCATCTCGCGGAGATCCGCGAAGAGGCGGAAGTACTCCTCGCGGCGCAGCGGCTCGCCGCGCAGGCCGAGGTCGTTGTAGCAGAAGAAGCAGTCGAGGTTGCAGCGGTAGGTCAGCTCGAGGAGGACGGAGAACAGCAGGTTCTCCCGCCAGGCGGTGGCGATGGCTCGCGACAGGCTCACGGCGCCACCACTTCCAGCATGCCGGCTTCCTCGAGCTCGCCGGCGAAGGTGAGCACGTCGCGCGCCAGCGTCTCCGGGTCGGCGTCGTACTCGCCGCGCAGCGCCTCGATCCACTCGCCGACCGAGCGCTCGCCGTCCGCGAGGTCGAGCACGGAGGCGCCGACCTCGTTGAGCACCAGCACCTCGGCCGCGGATTGGCGCAGCACCACGGCTTCGCCCTCGATCCGGCGGTAGCGAACGTCGGACCGCCGGCGCAGGACGGTCGAAAGAGTGACGGAAATCATGTTTGAATAGCTCTGAGTATATCCCACAGCCTTCCGTTCAGCGAAAACACCAGCTCGTACGCGGGCACCGAGCACGCCACCCGCTCCAGGACGCCGAGCAGGGCCTCCCGCCGCCACGGGTCCTTGTTGACGAACGGTGCGGCGGCCACCAGGGCGGCGAGAGCGGCGGCGGGCGAGATGGGTTGCAGGCGGTCCTCGGTGCCCTTGACCAGCCGCAGCACGGCCGCCAGCGGGTAGCTCGCTGCGTCGCCGGTCCGTTCCCCGAGGTCGCCGGTGAAGGGGAGGCGGACGAGGCGGGGGCGATCCAGGTTCGCCCTTCCTTGCCCTGCGGAGGGGAGCACGATCGCGTTCAGATCATCAGAAAGAACCATGCCGCCTTGCTCCAGGCACAGCCGCGAGCTCGTCGTCTTGCCGGCGCCCGAGGGGCCGAGGAGCATCCAGGCCGACGCGCCGTCGGTCACCCCGGCGCTGTGGAGCACCGCGCCGTCTTCCTCCAGCAGCCGATAGGCGGTGAGCACCCGGAGGTAGTTCTCGAAAACGGAAGCGGTCCACTCTTCCCCCTGCTCCTCCGGCGTCCAGAGCCCGCCGCTGAGCGCGGGAACCCAGTCGAGGCGAGCCATGAGGCGCAGGCCGACGAGACGCACGGTCGCGGGGGAGTGATCCATGTCGAGCGTGTACTCCCAGCCCCGCACGTCGAAGTCGAGGAAATCCGCCCGCGGGGCGCGGAAGACTTGGGTGGCGACGCTCCCGCCGGTTGCCGTCTCCCCGCAAAGGCCGGCGAGCTTGCGGCGGATCGCGTCCTCCTGGGCGGCGGAGAGGCCGGAGAAGAGGTAAGGCCCGCCGGCTACGTCGAGGGCGAGGCTCCGGCCGCCCCACGGCTCGCCGCCGCGGCGGCCGGGAAAGAGGTCGGGGAAGCGGAGGAAGCCGCCGCCGAAGCTCATCGGCGGCGGCGCCACGCGAGGCCGGCGAAGCGGAGGAGGGAGCGGGCGCGGACGGCGAGGGACGGGCGGACCGCTGCGATCCGTCCGAGCACGGCGGCGAAAGGCACGGGAGCGTCGTGGACGGCGCAGGCGTCGCCGCGCGTCACCAGGGCAACCCCCCCGGCGTGCGGCCGGTAGCCGAGGAGGCGGTGCGCCAGCAGGCGGCCGTCCGCGGCGCGGAACACCACCACGTCTCCGGGCCAATAGATCCGGGCGGCGGCGACGCGCACCTGCTGGCCGTCGGCGAGCAGGGGAGACATGCAGTCTCCCCGCACGCGCACTTCGACCGGGCCTTCGCGCGCCAGGCGCCGCAGGGCCTCGAACACCCGCGGCTCGCCGGCGGCGGCGCTGGTGGACACGGCGGGAGTCATCGCGCGGGCGCTGGGATCTGGTTGGCGAGCTGGGGGTCGAGGCGCACCGCCGTCGCGAAGCTGCGGCGGGCCTCGTCCCTGCGGCCGGCGAGCCATTGCGCGCGTCCCAGGTTGAGGTATCCCTCCGGACGGGGCTCCAGGGCCAGCGCCTCCTCATAGGCCCGGATGGCCGCCTCCGGCCGGCCGAGGAAGAGGTATTGGGTGCCGCGCGCGATCGGGATGCCCACCTCGTCGGGATAGAGCGGCGCGGCAAGGTGCAGGGCCTCGAGGTTCCTTTCCATGAGCTGCGCCGGCGCCTCGCCGCGGGTGGCGGCCGCCATGCTGAGCAGCTCGACCTGGCGCAGCAGGCCGCTCGCCTTCCAGCGGCGGTGCCAGCGCGCCGACTGGCCGGCAAGGCCCAGGACGAGGAGGGCGAGCACGGGCCAGACGAGGAGGGAGCCCCGGATGCCGGCCCCTGTCTCCTGGGATTCAGCGCTCGACGCGCGGCAGATCCAGCTCAGGAAGAGCAGAACCGGAAAGGCCACCAGCGCCACGCGAAACGGGAAGACGGCGAGGGAGAGGACGGTCAAAGCCACCACGCCGGCGCCGCCGAGAACCCGCTCCTCCGGCTCCATGCGGCGCAGCGCCCCGAGGACCAACCAGAGTATCCAGGCCACGGCGAGGAGGCCCGGCAGGCCCCACTCCGCCGCCGCCGTCAGGATCTCGTTGTGCGCGTTGGAGAAGACGGCCAGCGACGGGTCCGGAAAGAACCGCGCGCCGTGATCGAGCAGGTCGAGCTTGGCGGGTACGAACTCCGGCAGGTAGCCGCTGTGACCCACTCCGGTGAGCGGGTGGCGTTCGAGCATCCAGACCGCCGCGCGCCAGCCATCGAGCCTGCCGGTGAGCACGGAGTTCCAATCGCCGGCCGCGGCCTGGCGCGCCTTCATGACGATGCGCTGGCGCAAGGGCGCGATCGCCATGACGAGAACGGCCGCCGCGAGAGCACCGGCGCCGAGGACGACGAGGAGCCGGCGGCGGGGCACCAGAGTCCCCCAGATCAGCAGGCTGCCCACGGCGAGGGCCGCCACGGCGGCGATCGTCTGGGTGATCAGGATGGCGTAGACCAGGATCACGAGCACCGCCGCCATCCCCCAAAACTCTCGCGGCCGGCTGCGCGCCTCTCCCTCGCGCAGGCGCCGGCGGAGCGACGCCTGGGCGATGAGCGCCGGCAGCACCATGTAGGCGCTGAGATCCCAGGGATTCCCCGCCAGCGAGGTGGTGGCCATGCGCGAGCCGGCGGCGAGACCGAAAAACTCCAGTGGCTGCCACAGGCCGTAGTATTGGACGATGCCGATCAGCCCGAGCACCGTCGCGGGCACGAGCAGGCCGCGCAAGAGCCGGTCCAGCGTGGCAGGCGGCAGGGCCGCGCTCCAGCCGACGAGGCAGGCGGCGCCGATCCACAGGTCGACGAGGCCGTCGCGCGCCTGCAGCGGATGGCGGGTGGCCGCGAGCCCCGCCGTCGCCACCAGGAGCGCCGGCAGGACGAGCCGCACGGCCGGCAGCCGCCAGAGGTCCGCCAGCCCCACCTTCTCCGCCCGCCGCAGCCCCCAGGCGAGGCAGACG
>DATBGJ010000754.1:0-8503 GCA_036558045.1 Thermoanaerobaculia bacterium | reverse complement strand
TGATCCCGGGCTTGGAGAACGCGCGCTTCGTCCGCTTCGGACAGATCCATCGCAACACGTTCATCAACGCGCCGGTCCATCTCGACCGTCATTACCGGGTGAAGGCGGAGCCGCGGGTGCGTCTCGCCGGCCAGATCACCGGCGTCGAGGGCTATCTCGAATCGGCGGCGACGGGCCTCGCCATCGGCCTCTACATCGCCCTGGAGCGGCAGGGCGGCACGCCGGAGCCGTTCCCGGCCACCACGGCGCTGGGCGCGCTCGCCCGCCACCTGACGGAATCAGACCCCAAGCATTTCCAGCCGGCCAACATCAACTACGGGCTGTTCGCGGAGCTGCCGGAAAGGGTGCGCAAGGGGGACCGCAGGGCGGCCTACGTGGAGCGGGCGCGGGCGGAGTTGGCGGCGTGGGCGGAGAGGAATGGGGTGGCCCATCTATGCGCCGCCTGATCCACCGCTTCCTGGAGCATCTTCAGGGTGAGAGGCAGCTCTCGCCGCAGACGCTGCGCGCGTACGAATACGACCTCGTCACCTTCCACGAGTTCCTCGCCCGCGACTTCCTCGGCAAGGCGCCGGAGGAGGTACGGCCGCGCGACGTCGATGCTCTCGCGGTGCGCTCGTTTCTCGCGGCGTTGACGCGGAAGGGGCTGAGCAAGCGCAGCCAGGGGCGGGCTCTCGCGGCGGTGCGGAGCCTGTTCCGCTTCGCGTGCCTCGAAGGGGTGATGCCGGCCAACCCGGCGCAGGGGGTGCGCACGCCGAAGGTGCCGAAGACGCTGCCGCGCCATCTGCGGCCGGGCGAGGTGGAAAACCTCATCGAGGCGCCGGCCGGCGACGAGCCGCTGGTGCGGCGCGACCGGGCCATCCTGGAGCTGCTCTACGCCGCGGGCCTGCGCGTCTCCGAGCTGGTGGGGCTCGACTGGCCGGACGTCGATCTCTCGGCGCGCGTGCTGCGGGTGATGGGCAAGGGGAGCAAGGAGCGCATGGTGCCCTTCGGCCGGCCGGCGGCGGAGGCGCTGCGGCGCTGGCTGGAGGTGTGGGAGAGCGTGCGCGAGGCGGCGGACGGCGGCGAGCCGGTGTTCCTCAACCGCCAGGGCACGCGGCTGACCGACCGCTCGGTGCGGCGGGTGATCGACCGCTGGGTGGACGCCGCCGCGGTGGCGCGCGGCGTCCATCCGCACACGCTGCGGCACACCTTCGCCACGCACCTGCTGGAGAACGGCGCCGACCTGCGCGCCATCCAGGAGCTGCTCGGCCACAGCTCGCTCTCCACCACCCAGAAGTACACGCACCTGGAGGTGGAGCGGCTGCTCTCCGTCTATCGCGATGCCCATCCGCGGGCGCGACGAGGAGCCGGCGGAGCGGAATGAGCGCGCGGCGGTTCACCTGCACCCCCGGCGGCGCGATCCTCCGGGGACGGACGCGGCTGCGGCGGCTGCTGGTGGGGCTGGCGCTGGTGCTGGTGGCCGCGGCGGTCCTTTTCTGGCTGAACCTGCTGATCCGCGGCGGCGGTCCCTGGTGGCCCGGCCTCTTCGCGCTCCTCGGCGCCGCGGTGCCGTGGATGGCGTGGCGGATGAGCGGCGATCTCGACCTCCTCGGGCTCGATCTCGCAGACGGGCGGTTGACGATCCAGATGCGCCGCAGGCGGGAGCGCTTCACGCTCGAAGGAGCCGCCGCCCGGCGCCTCACCGACGAGGAGATCGCTCATCTGGAACGCCTGGCGACGAACGGCGGCGTCACCGCGGGGACGGGCGGCTTCGAATCCCACCTCCTGGGAGAGCTCGACCTCTACGCCACGGATCTCGCCAATGCCGTGCTGGTGGACCTTGGGGAGGAGGCGCGGTTGGTCGTCACGCCCGACGACCCGGAGGGCTTCCTCGAAGCCCTTTCCTCCCCCTGATATAGAATCGCCACCCCATGGACACCTTCGCCTCCACCACCGTGTTGCTCGTCCGCCGGGACGGCCGGGTCTGCATGGCCAGCGACGGCCAGGTGACGATGAACCAGAACACCATCGTCAAGAGCGGCGCCAAGAAGATCCGCCGCGCCGGCAAGGGGCAGGTGCTGGTGGGCTTCGCCGGCGGCGGCGCGGACACCCTGGCGCTCTTCGCGCGGCTGGAGGCGAAGCTGGAGGAGTTCGGCAGCAATCTGGAGCGGGCGGTGGTCGAGCTGGCCAAGGATTGGCGGACGGACCGCGCGATGCGCCAGCTCCAGGCGGTGCTCATCGTCACCGACAAGCAGAAGAGCTTCTTCGTCTCCGGCGGCGGCGAGCTGTTGCAGCCGGACGACGACGAGCCCGTGCTCGCCATCGGCTCGGGGGCCAACTACGCGCTGGCCGCCGCGCGCGCCCTGATGCGCCACACCGCGCTCGCCGCGCCGGACATCGTGCGCGAGGCGATGAAGATCGCCGCCGAGATCTGCATCTTCACCAACGACCGACTGACCGTCGAGGAACTGTAAAGAAGGATTTATGACCATTCAGCTTGCCAGCGAGACCCCAGCCGGTCTCGCGATCGAGAATATGACGCCGCGGCAGATCGTCGCCGAGCTCGACAAGTTCGTCGTCGGGCAGAAGCTGGCGAAGCGCGCCGTGGCCATCGCCCTGCGCAACCGCTGGCGCCGCCAGCAGCTCCCGCCCGAGCTCGCCGAGGAGATCGCGCCCAAGAACATCCTGATGATCGGGCCGACCGGCGTCGGCAAGACGGAGATCGCCCGGCGCCTCGCGCGCCTCGCCAAGGCTCCCTTCCTCAAGGTGGAAGCCAGCAAGTTCACCGAGGTCGGCTACGTCGGGCGCGACGTCGAGTCGATGGTGCGCGACCTGGTGGAGATCGCCGTCACCATGGTGAAGGAGGAGAAGCGGGAGGCGGTGCGCGAGGCCGCCGCGGCGCGCGCCGAGGACCGCCTGCTGCAGCTCCTGGTGCCGCCGCGGCCGATCAACGCCTATCTGCGGCACGAGGAAGAGAACGAGGACGAGCTCGCCGCCACGCGCGAGAAGTTCCGCGACAAGCTGCGCTCCGGCGCGCTCGACAACCGGCGCGTCGAGATCGAGGTGGACGAGGCCTCCTATCCCAGCCTGGAGATGTTCACCCCGCAGGGCGTCGAGGAGGTGGGCATCAACATCAAGGAGATGCTCCCCGGCCTCTTCGGCCGCAAGAAGAAGCAGCAGGTCTCGGTGGCGGAGGCGCGCGAGATCCTGCAGCAGCAGGAATCCGAGAAGCTGATCGACCGCGCCATCGTCGCCCGCGAGGCGCGGCAGCGGGTGGAGCAGGGCGGCCTCATCTTCCTGGACGAGATCGACAAGATCGCCGGCCGCGAGGGCGGCCGCGGTCCGGACGTCTCGCGCGAGGGCGTGCAGCGCGACCTGCTGCCGATCGTCGAGGGCACCAACGTCTCGAGCAAGTACGGGATGGTGAAAACCGATCACATCCTGTTCATCGCCGCCGGCGCCTTCCACGTCAGCAAGCCTTCGGACCTCATCCCCGAGCTGCAGGGGCGCTTTCCCATCCGCGTCGAGCTGGACGCGCTCACCGAGCAGGACTTCGTGCGCATCCTGACCGAGCCCGAGACCGCGCTCACCAAGCAGTACTCGGCGCTGCTGGAGACCGAGGGCGTGACGCTCGAGTTCACGCCGGACGCCGTCGCCGAGATCGCGCGCCTGGCCGTGGAGGTCAACTCCACGACGGAGAACATCGGCGCCCGCCGCCTCTCCACCCTCATGGAGCGCCTGCTCGACGAGGTCTCCTTCGAAGCGCCCGACATGGCGGGAGTCGGCGTGAAGGTGGACGGCGAGTACGTGCGGCGCGTGCTCTCCGACATCGTCAAGGACCAGGATCTGTCGCGCTATGTGCTCTAACGAAAGGCCCTCCCAGAGGGCCACCGCCCTGGCCCTCGCGCTGCTCACCCTGCTCGCCTGCGGCAAACAGGGCCCGCCCCGGCCGCCGCTGCGCGCCGTGCCGGCTCCCACCAAGGACCTCGTGGTGGTGCAGCAGGGGCCGCGGCTGCTGTTGAGCTTCAACTATCCGACCGTGACGCCGGCGGGCATGGCGCTCGAAGGGATCTCGGCGGTCGAGATCTGGCAGGTCTCGCGGCCCGCGTCGGCGGACGGCAAGGCCAATCCGCTGGACCCACGAGAATTCAACGCCGCGGCGAAGCTGCAGCAGAAGATCGAGGGAGCGGATCTCACGGCGGCCACCGACGGCGGCCGCGTCAACGTCCTGCTGCCGCTGCCCGAGATTCCCGCGGGCGCGCCGCCGCAGGCTCAGTACTTCGCCGTGCGCACGGTCGGCAAGAACGGCGACCGGTCCGACCTCTCGAACGTCGCCGCGCTGGTGCCCACGGCGCCGCCCGCGGCGCCGGAGAAGGTCGGCGTCACGGCGCGTGCCGACGGCGTGCTCGTCGAGTGGTCCGGCGTCGAGGGGGCCACGGCCGGGTACAACATCTATCGCCGCGGCTCCCGCGACCGCGCCCATGGCAAGCCGCTCCACGTCGCCGGACCGCAGGAGAGGAGCTGGCTCGACAACACCGCCCGCTTCGGCGAGAGCTACATCTACACCGTGACCGCGCTCTCGCAAATGGCGCCGATCGTCGAGAGCGCCATCACCAGCGAGCACGAAGTGCTCTACCAGGACCGCTTCGCGCCGCCGCCGCCGAGCGAGCTGGTGGCGTTGGCCGAGGCGGGGCGTGCGCGCCTGGTCTGGCGCGCCAGCGAGGCGGACGACCTCGCCGGCTACATCGTCTACCGCCGCGCCGGCGACACGGGCGAATTCGTGCGCGTCACCTCCCAGCCGCTGGAGTCCGCCGAGTACATTGACACCGCGGTGCAGAGCGGTCAGAGCTACAGCTACCGCGTGACGGCGATCGATCAGGCCGGCAACGAGAGCGCTCCCGGCGGCGAGGTCCGGGCCGCCGTGCCATGACGCACTTCTACAAGGTCTCCGGCAGCGGCAACGACTTCCTGGCGCTGGCGGAGCCCTTCAAGGTCCCCGATGCCGGGACGATCCGCGCCTGGTGCCGGCGCGGCGTCTCGCTGGGCGCCGACGGCCTCATCGTGCTGCGGCGGGCCGGCGGCGGCGCGGCCATGGACTACTTCAACGCCGACGGCCTCGCCGCCGATCTGTGCCTGAACGGCACCCGCTGCGCCGCCCAATTGGCCTTCCACCTCGGCTGGGCGGCGGGCACGGTGCGGGTGAAGACTCCCGCCGGCGAATTCCCGGCCCGGCAGGTGGACGCCTCGCGCGTCGCCGTGGAGCTGCCCGTTCCCGAGGAGCCGCCGGAGAGCCTCACGGTAGAGGCCGGCGGCGCGGCCTGGACCGGCTACCGGATCCTCGTCGGCGTCCCCCATTTCGTCCTGCTCTGGCCCGAGGAGCTGGCGCGGGCCCCCGTCCGCGAGCTGGGCCGGGAGATCCGCTACCATGCCGCCTTCGGCGCGCCGGGCACCAACGTCAATTTCGTGCGTTTTCCCGCCGCGGACCGTATGGAGATCCGGACGTACGAGCGCGGCGTGGAGGACGAGACGCTCTCCTGCGGCACCGGCGTGCTGGCCGGCGCCGCCGTGGGGCTGGCGGCGGGCCGGGCGCGCCTGCCGCTGCGGGCCGCCACCCAGGGAGGCTTCGAGCTGCGGGTCGAAGGCGACCTCGCGGCAGGACGGTGGTCGCTCTCCGGCGACGCCCGCCTCGTCGCCGAGGGCGACATGCTGCCGGGGGCCTTGGCCGTCCCGGGCTCCCCGGCGACTAGCGGATTGAGTATTCTTACGCCCGGCGGCGGGAACGCCGGGCCACATTCTTGCAGGTCGGCCGGAGCGGAGGGGCCGAAATGAGGAAATCCCTGGCAGGAGATCTTCGCGTCACCGCCATCGTACCGGCCTATAACGAAGAGAGCACCCTGACCGAGGTCCTCTCGGTCCTCAAAGCGACTCCCGCCATCGAGGAGATCCTGGTGGTCTCGGACGGCTCGACGGACGGCACCGTCGGCATCGCCCGTTCTCTGGGCCTGCGCACGATCCACCTGCGCCAGAACCAGGGCAAGGGCAGGGCGATGGCGATCGGCGTCGCGCACACGGACGCCGAGATCCTGCTCTTCGTGGACGGCGACATCACCAATCTGACCGTCGAGCTGCTGGAGCGGCTCGTCGAGCCGGTCCTCTCGGGGCGGTCCGACATGAACGTGGGCATCCGCCATCGCGGCGCGATCATCAACGCCTTCCACTGCCGCATGGGTCCGCTCCTCTCGGGCATCCGCTGCCTGCGGCGGGAGGTCTTCGAGGCGGTGCCGGAGAGCCATCTCGAAGGGTTCGCCGTCGAGACCGGCCTCAACTGGGCCTGCCGCCAGCTCGGCTGCCGCATCACCACGACCCTGATGTACAACCTCAAGCACCTGGTGAAGGAGAAGAAGCGCGGCTTCGCCGCCGGCTCCCGCGCCCGCTGGGAGATGTTCGCGGCGGTCTTCGGCGCCTACATGAGCCTGCAGATCGCGCCGCCGGCGCTGCGCCGCGGCCTGCCGGCGCCCGCTTTCAAACCCGAGCTCGAGTACATCAACTTCTGATGCCCGGCAAGGCCTTCCCTCCCGTCGACGAGCAGATGGAGCTGCTCCGGCGCGGCGCCGTGGACCTGGTGGATGAGCCCCAGCTCCGCGCCAAGCTGGAGCGCTCGCGGCGCACCGGCGAGCCGCTGACGGTGAAGACCGGCTTCGACCCCTCCTCGCCCGACCTCCACCTCGGCCACACGGTGCTGCTGCGCAAGATGCGCCACTTCCAGCAGCTCGGCCACCGGGTGATCTTCCTCATCGGCGGCTTCACGGCGCTCATCGGCGATCCCACCGGCAAGAAGACGGCGCGGCCGCAGCTCTCCGAGGACGAGGTGGAGGCCAACGCCCGCACCTACCTGCGGCAGGTCTACAAGGTGCTCGACGAAAAAGAGACCGTGATCGACAACAACTACCGCTGGCTCGGTGCCCTGGGGTCGGTGGGCATCGTGCGGCTCGCCGGCCGCTACACCCTGGCGCGCATGATGGAGCGCGAGGACTTCCGCACGCGCTGGGAGGAGAACCGGCCGGTCCACCTCCACGAGCTCCTCTACCCGCTCGCGCAAGGCTACGACTCGATCGCCCTCGAGGCCGACGTCGAGCTCGGCGGCCACGATCAGATCTTCAACCTGCTGGTGGGGCGCGACCTGATGAAGGAGGAGGGGCTGGAGCCGCAGGTGGTGCTCACCGTACCGCTGCTCGTCGGCCTCGACGGCCACGAGAAGATGTCGAAGAGCCTCGGCAACGCCATCGCCGTCGAGGATCCGGCGCGCGAGATCTTCGGCAAGACGATGTCCATCCCCGATTCCCTGATGTGGGATTGGTACCTGCTGCTGACGGACCTGCCCCAGGCGGAGATCGCCGGCCGGCGCGCCCGGGTGGAAGCGGGCGAGCTCCACCCCAAGGCGGTCAAGCAGGAGCTGGCCCGGCACCTCGCCGCCCAGTATCACGGCGAGGAGGCGGCGCGCGAGGCGGAAGCCGAGTTCGAGAGCGTCTTCGCGGCCGGCGGCGTGCCGGAGGAGATCCCGGAGAAGGAGCTCGCCGGCTCCTGGACGCTCGCCAAGCTGCTCACCGCCGCCGGCCTCGCGCCCAGCAACGGCGAGGCGCGCCGGCTCATCCAGCAGGGCGCGGTGGCGATCGACGGCGAGCGCGCCGACGATCCGTTCCGCGACCTCTCGCCGCGGCCCGAGCCCTATCTCTTCAAGGTCGGCAAACGGCGCTTCGCCAACGTCCGGCTCACCGGCACCTAAAAAGAGGGGGCGCCCCTTGGTCGAAGGGAGACCGCGGGGCGCCACCCGAGGGGATTGTGGATTTCCTTGAAGTCGTACTTAGTATCCAGCTTACCGCCACCGGATGTCAATAGTGGCGCTACCACTGTTGCGCCTTCCCCGCCGCCGTACTACGATCGACTTTAGCTTATGAGGAAACCTCAATATCTTGCCGGCGGGGAGGGGGACGCCCCGGCCGAGCTGTCGTCGCACGACCGCATCCTGCAGGCCGGCCGCGAGCTGTTCGCGGGCGACGGCTACGAGAACACCACGACCTCGGCCATCGCCCGCAAGGCCGGCACCAGCGAGTCGCAGCTCATCAAGCACTTCGGCAGCAAGGAGGGGCTGCTGGAGGCCATCTACGACCAGGCCTGGCAGCGGATGTCGCGCGGTCTCTCGCAGATCCAGGAATCCGCCAAATCGCCCTTCGACAAGCTGCGCGCGCTGACCGAGCTGATGATCGGCGCGCTGGAGCGGGACCGGGAGATCAGCACGCTGATGCTCCTCGAGGGGCGGCGCATCCGCAAGCACGGCCATCTGGTGCTGCTGACGCGCGGCTTCCAGCAGGTGCTGGGCGTGGTGGACGGCCTGCTGAAGGAGATGCACGCCTCCGGCATGCTGCGGCAGGACCTCAACCCGGAGGCCGTCCGCTCGGCTCTCCTCGGCACCTTCGAGGGCCTGCTGCGGGATCAGCTCCTCGCCGAGCGCGCCAATTATCCCGCC
>DATBGJ010000753.1:0-3922 GCA_036558045.1 Thermoanaerobaculia bacterium | reverse complement strand
GGTGAGTATTTGCGGAGGAGTCTTTAGCCGTGCGGGTAATACCGAGAACCCAGACAAGGACGCCTTTCATATCTATGCATCCGCATCTGGATCTCTTTCCATTTCCGGCATCCTTCAGCGCACGGCCAAGCGTGGGCTCTTCGACGAAGGATCTCAGTGTCTGGTTTGGGGCAGCGGAGTATCCCTGCCAAATCCAGACGTTGTTCCAAACGTTGTTGTAGATCTGTCTGCCAACAACTCAACGGCAAGATGGGGGCTCCGATCAAATATTGCGCACCCGTAACTATTGCTTCGCCGCTCTAGCGGGGTGCGTACGTTCCCAGCGCCTCGATGAGCTGGCGCCGCAGCTCCTCTTGGGCCGCCTCCAGTTGCCCGCCGAGGCGCTGCCGCTCGGCGTCTTCGGTCGCGTTGTGGAGCTGCCGCTCGAGGTCCATGATCCGCGCTTCGCCCGTGGCTTGGAGAGCCGCGAGGCCCGCGTCGTCCAGCACCGCGGCAAGGCTCGCCATCAGGCGCCGGTCCATTCCGTTCGACAGGTCCGCGGTCTTGAGCTGGCCGATCAGCCACGGCAGCAGCCGGTCGTCGTGCCAGGGGCCAACCAATTCGTAGAGGTCGAGGTCGGCCGCCGCGACTTTCGGCGTGCTCAGCAGTGCCGCGGTCAGGCGCTCCCGGTGCGCGTCGGTGAGGAACGCGCCGAGGATCACCGGATTCACCTCGCGCTCGGGCGTTCCGCCGGCGCTGAGGAAATCGGCGAACACGTTCCGCAAGTCCTGTGCGTACCGGTCTACCGGGGTCTTGTGCTGCTCGGCCTGCCACTCTAACTCCCGAACCGCCCAGCGCAGCTCGTAGATCGCCTCTTTGCGGGTCGCCGGATCCTCGGTGGTCGCCACCAGCCATTCCAGGAGCTCCGCAGGGCGGGCCGGGCCGCTCCGCGGAATCCGTGCCAGCGCCTCGATACGCTCCCGGTAGGCTTCGAGCTCCGCATCGGACAGCTCTCTGAGACCGGACAGCGCATCCGCCGCGACGTAGCCGTCCGAGCCCCGGCCGGTCTCCGCTTCCCGAGGCTCGAGGAAGGCCAGCACCTTGTCGCCGGGCTGCAAGCGGCTCGCCGGGTCCTCGCCCGGCCTTTGATCGTGGTAGACGGAGATCAACCGTTCCCGGGTGTCGCCCTTGAGGACCGACGAGATGACGAGATCGGTGCGCACCTACGAGGTGAACTCCTGCTGCCGCACGGCGACCGACTTCCCGGCGACGGCGAGGACGACCAGGCTGGTGTCTTCGTAGAGCCTGCGCATCGGCTCCGCGGCTACCACCATCGCGCCGCCGAGAGTCACGGTCTCGGACTGGCCGGCGACGATGCTTTGCCACACGTCAGCCGGCACGGTCAGCCCGATCTGCCGCTTCTCTCCGGCCGCGAGCAGGATGTCCTCCTGGTGCGCCGCGTCACGACCGCCGACCGACGCCGCGAGCCCACAGATCCCAGCCGTCACGGAAGCGAAGGAAAACCTGTCGTCGGCGTCCGTCCGCGCGACGCGCTCCTGCCCACCGAGCTGGTTGTTGAGCTGGATCTCGGCATCGGGGACCGGCTCTCCGGCTTCATTGGCGAGCCTGCCTCGGAGGGAGCTCTACCCTCTGCTGGCTTAGACACCGCTCGCCGGCGTTTCGTTCCTGCATTACCTCCTTGCGTGACCTGCCGGCTCCACGATCCACGCCAGCGTCGAGTCAGAGGGGGATGCGGAGCGAAAGAATCTGTCCTGTCGCTTGGCGTGGACAGTGAGGCGCCCGAGGAGGTCAGAAAAGTGGACTGACCCGGCCCTCGAAAATCGGCCATCGGATCGTCTTTGGAGAAAATTGCCCAACGTGCTACTTCAGCTTCGCCAGCGCCTCCTTCGCGTCGTCGAGGCCGGGATCGAGCTTCAGGGCCGCCTGGTACTCGGCGCGGGCCGGGGCCTTGTTTCCCTTCTTCTCGTAGATCAGCCCCAAGCGGAAATGCGTGTTGGCGAGGGGCGGCTGGTCCTCGGTGGGGGTATGCGTCAGGTAGCGCTTGAGGCATTCCTCGCCGCGGTCGAGCCGCTTTCCCGAGAGCGCGGCCGCCCGGCCCACCTGATAGAGGGCGTCCCAGTTGTCGGGATCGGCCTTGAGGACCGCCTCCAGCGTCTCGAAGGCCGCGTCCCACTTCTCCTGTCCCTGGTAGATGCTGGCGAGGGCGACGCGCGGGCGCGGATCGGCCGGCGTCTTCTGGCTCGCTTCCTTGAGCTCCCGCTCGGCCGCGGCGAAGTCCTTCTGGTCCACGGCGATCGCGGCGAACGCCTGCGCGCCGCGCAGGGCATCGCGCTTCTTGATCTCGGCGGCCTGCTCCTTCGCCTTCTCGACGCTGCCGCCCAGGAAACCCGGAGCCTCGAGGTAGTACTGGATGAGGTCGCCGCGGGCGTCGAGGTTGTTGGGGTCGAGGACGACCGCCTTGTCCCAGGCCTCCTTGGCCTTCTTCGCCAGCCCCGGCATCTTGAAGACGCTCGCCTGCTCAGCGGCCTGGGCGTAGGCGCGCGCCAGCCAGAGCTGAACCGGGCTCTGCCGGGGCGCCAGCGCCGCGGCCTTCTCGAGCCATTCGGCCGCCGTATCGAATTTGTGCAGGGATAAATAGGTCCGTCCCAGGTAGAAGGCGGCGTCGGCGTCCTTGGGATGGCCGGCCGCGAAGGGCTCGAAGAACTTCCTCGCCTCCTCGAACCGCCGCGCCTCGAAGAGCTGGATCCCCGGAGCGAGCGCCTCCGTGGCCGCGCCGGCCGCCAGCGGTGCCAGCCAGAGGACCGCGATTCCCAGGAGTTGTCTGAACGTAGCTCCTCTCATCGCTCCTCCTACAACGTGTCTTCTCTAAGAAACGGCCCGACGAGGGTTTTCTTACTCCCGGCGGCGCGCCGGGTGGCTGACCTACTTCGGGGTCGCCTCGATGTGGATGTCCCGGTACGTCCAGCCGAACGACGGCACCTCGTCCGGGATCTTGCCCTCCGGGAAGCCCATGTCGATGATGAAGCGGTCGCCGGCCTTCACCGGAAGCTGCTTGACGTTGGCGTTGCCGCGCAGCCGCACGACCTCGCCGGTGGCCTTGTCGGTGATCGTGATGTTGATCGTGCCGCCGGCCATGTCGAGATCGTTCTCGCAGTGGTAGGTGTGGCCGGGAAGGCCCTTGAAGGGCTTCACCAGCTTGATCTTCTTGGGATGGGTGAGGCCGATGCCGTAGCGCGAGAGGGCGGTGTAGGCGGCGGGGCCGCGGAAATAGAGCATGCCCAGCATGTCGAAGTTGCGGTTGAGGACGAACCAGTAGATGAGGTGCTTGCCGTCCGGATCGCCGGGATACCAGGGTCCGACGGTGACGTCCATCGACATCTTGACCCGCGTGTAGGTGCCGGCCGGCACCTGGAACGCGTAGCGCTTCACCGGATTCGCCGCCGTGGGCTGGTGCACCACGCCCTTGGCGTCGAAGCAGAGGCTCTTCGAGTTGGCCGCGCACGGCGCCGCGCCGGCCTTCGTCTCCTGCGGCATGGGATCGACGACCGCGACGCCGCCGACCCGGCCGGGAACGACGGCGAAGGCGTAGAAGGGCTGGTCGCAAGTAACGGCCGCCCGCGCGCCGCTGATGCCGCGCAGCCCGGCGAAGAGGTCCTCGACATACCGCTCGGACCGCGGCGCCACCTGCACCGACAGCTCGCCGATGCCCGTACCGTCGGCCGCCGTCAGGCTGACGCTGCACTGGGCCACGGAGGCGGAGAGGTTGGCGAGCGACAGGCCGGTCGTGCGCCCGCCGTCGGCGGCGAGTCCTTCGAGGATCAGCGGCCTGCCGGGAGCGCCCAGCTCGTCGGAGGCGATCAACGGCGGACCGGCGGCGCCGGCGTGGGCGGCGGCGGTCAGGGCGGCGGCGAGCAGGCAGACG
>DATBGJ010000752.1:0-25598 GCA_036558045.1 Thermoanaerobaculia bacterium | reverse complement strand
CGTCTGCACGGCGGCATTCCTGCTGCGCATGGACATGCTGTTGCTCGTCCTCGCCGTGCAGCTCTACCTGCTCCTGGAGGACGGTCTGCGGCCGCCGGGCCGGCGGAGCTGGCTCACGGGCCTGGCGGTCTTCTGCGGCGCCGGCGCGGCCTACTCCCTCTTCCGCTGGTTCTACTTCCACGACGTCCTGCCGAACACCTACTACCTGAAGCTGACAGGAGTAGCTCTCACGGTGCGCCTGCTGCGGGGGATCTTCGTCTTCACGGATTTCCTGCGCGATCACCTGTTCTTCCTCCTGCCGGTCGGCCTGGGAACCGGAGTGCTGATGCGGCGCAACGCGCGGCTCGCCCTGCCGGCGGCGGTCTTCGCCCTCTACTGCGCCTATTGCGTCTACACGGGAGGCGACTCCTGGGACGGCGACCTGCCGCTGCGCGCCAACCGCTTCATCGCCTTCGTCATGCCGCTGCTCTTCGTGCTGTTCAATGCCGTGCTCAACGCCGCGCTCGCGGCCTGGCGGAGCGGCAGGGAGGAACGCGCGGACCCTCTCCTCGAGCGTTTCATCGCCGCCGGCGTCACGGCCGTCTCCCTGCTGCTGGTCAATGGGCTGTGGCTCTCCAGCGACGCCGACGCCAACTGGCGGCGCTTTACCCTCAGCGACCGGCCGCCGAACGTCGATCGTCACGAGCGGGTGGCCGCCCGGCTCGCGGAGTTCCGCAAGCTCGTGCAGCCCGGCGCCGTGGTGGCCACGGCCTGGGCCGGGATTCCAGCCTACTTCTCCGACTATCGGATGATCGACATCCTCGGCTACAACGATCGCCTCATCGCGCGCATGAAGCCGGTCGTGGCGCTCGGCGAGGACGACTTCCGCTTCTTCCGGCCCGGGCACCTCAAGTGGAACGAGCAGCGGCTGTTCACGCAGCAGCGGCCCGACGCCTTCTTCCAGATCTGGGGCGTGCGCCGCGGCATGGGCAATGTCACGAAGGTGTTGCCCGGCTACGGCTACCGCCAGGTGGGCGGCTTCTGGATGCGGACGGATTCACCCTTCGTCCATCCGGCTGCGGCGGTGGCCGTGGAGCACCCTCCGGCGACCGCGGACGTCCTGGATTTCCACCGCAAGCGGCGGTCCAAGCGCGCTTCATGACCCTGTCGAGAGCCGCCAAGCTCGGCTTCCTCGCCGGGGCGGGTCTGTTGACCGGCCTGCTGCTCGCCGAGCTCGTCCTGCGCGCCGCCGGCTTCTCGTACCACCTGCGGCCGGAGCAGATCCAGTTCGGCTGGCCCAGGACGCTCGCCGCGCTCGGCGATGAGTACCGCGCCGATCCCGATCTGCTCTGGGTCCACGCCGACTACGATCAGCGGCTCGCGCGGGCTCGCGCCGCGCATCCCGTCATCGCCTTCCTGGGGGATTCCTGCACCGATTACGGCCGCTATCCGGAGCTGCTGCTCGCGGAGCTGGCGCGGCGCAGGCCCGATGGACGCTGGACCGGCGTCAACCTGGGCACGGCCGGATGGACCACGTTCCAGGGATTGCGGCAGCTCGAGAGGGACGTCCTGCCGCTGCGGCCCCGCGTGGTGACCGTCTACTTCGGCTGGAACGACCACTGGATCGGCTTCGGCCTGCCCGACGCCCAGGTGGCGGACCTGCTGCGCCGGACGGGCTCGCGCTGGCAGGGCCTGCGCCTCGTGCAGCTCGGCGAGAAGGCGTACGTCGCCGCCCACCGCTCCGACGACAACCGCCGCGTCCCGCTGCCGGAGTTCCGGCGCAATCTCCACGAGATGATCCGTCTTGCCAAAGACCACGGCATCGAGCCCGTGCTGATCACGGCGCCCTCCTCTCACGAGAGAGGACGCGAGCCCCGATACCTGAAGGGCGTCTGGATCCACCGTCTGCAGGACGTGGTGCCGCTCCACCAGGCCTACGTCGAGGCCGTGCGGAGCGTGGCGCGCGATGAGAGATCCGCGCTTTGCGACCTCGCGCGCGCTTTCGAAGCTTTACCCGCGAAGCAGCGCCGCGGCAGCTTTCTGAAGGACGGCATCCACTTCACGCGGCGCGGAGCCAAACGCGCTGCGGACTTCCTCGCCGACTGCCTGCCTCTCTAATACGGCACCATCTCGACCCGGAAGTCGTAGTAGCGCCAGCCGTAGGCCGCCACCTCGGGCCCCTCCTGGTTCGCGTAGTGCCCGAAGTCCACCGTCAATCCCTTCGCCGGCACGGTCAGCACGTGATTCGTGGCCGTGGCCTCGAAGCTGAACGACGTGACGGTCGCGCCGCCGGAGGAGAGGACCACGGAGACCGTGCCGTGCTCGGCATCGTAGGTGTACTTCACGTGATAACGCTGGCCTTCCACCCAGGGAACACCCGCCTCCTTCAGGGAGCTGTAGGTTGCCGGCAGGTCGATGTTCTGGGCCGCCTTGAGCGTCAGCTTGGGCGGGCTGAAGGCGTTGACGTTGGCGATGGTGTTGCTGCGGAACTTGTCGCGATAGAGCCAGATGAGCCCGTGGTTGCCGGGGACCTTGGTGAGGTTCCAGGGGCCCGGAATGAAGTCCATCTCGATCACCATCCGCTTGAGCGACAGGTCGCGCTCGAGGACGATCGAGCGCTGTTCCTTCGGCTTCGCCGTGGTGGCGGTGTGGAAGAGGCCGGGGATCGAATAGACGACCGAGCCGGCAGCGGGAGGAGGACTGGTGCCGCCGCCCCCGGGAACGGTGAGCGTCGAGGCGCCGGTGGCCGAGGGCGCGACGAAGACGAGCTGCGAGCTCGCCTTCAGGAAGATGTTCGCGTAGGCATAGAAAGGCTGGCTGCAGGAGATCTGGAAGCGCGCGTCCGCAAGGTTCACCAGGCCGAGCAGGCCGAACGAGTCGGCGAAGTAGCGCAGCGAGAGCGGCTTGAACGCCAGGGTGACGGTGCCGCCGATCTGCGTTCCCTCGGCGCGGAACACCTTGACGGTGCACTGGGAGGCCTGCTGCGCCAGGTTGACGATGCCGATGCTCGAGAGGTCGCCGCGCGTGCCGTCGCGACCCAGGCCCTGGAGGATTGCCGCCTCGCCGGCCGCGAACAGGTTGTCCGAGGAGATCGTCGGCACCAGGCTTTGCGTGATCTGGCCGGTGGGCGACGTGTTGGTCAGCCGCGCCTCCATCGAGATCTCGGCGCTGGAATCGATCTCCAGCAATCCCACCTGGCCCTTCGCGCCGATATTGCCGAGCAGGGACGTGCGGCCGGCTTGCACGGGCGTCTCCGCGGCCTTGGTCGAGCGTTTCGTGCCGTCGGTATCCACGGCGAGGTAGGTGGCCGTGTAGGACCGCTGCGCGGTGCCGGAGTTGGTGACCCAGACTTGCAACGCGTGCGAGCTCCCCGTGCTGCCGACCGGATCGGGCACCGGGACGTACACCGTGCCGGCGAACGCCGCAGCGGCGCCGGCGAGCAGCGGGATCGCGAGACAGGCGGCGAGCGGTTTCCTCATCGGACCACCTCCTGGCGAACGACCGAACCACCCCGGACGTATCCAGGGTCCTGCTACTGCGACAGATTGAAACTTCCGTATATTACCGCGGTCCGGAGAGGAACGCAAGCCAAAGCCTGTGGAAATGGCAGTTTGCAGCCCGATCCTTCAAGAGGACTCTCACTTGGGACGAGGCCCCCATCCAGGGCGGCCACATAGGGCCGCCCTGGGGTTCGGGTTATTTCTCGACGATCTCGGCGCGGAAATTCTCGTACGCGAAGGCGAGGCTGGAGACTTCGGGAAGGCCCTGGTTGTTGTAGTTGCCGAACTCGGCCACCAGTCCGGACGCGGGTATGGCGATGGCGCCGGCCTTCATGCTGCCGCCGAAGCGCAGCGTCCGCAGCGTCTGTCCGTTCTGCGACAGCGTCAGCTCGACGATCCGGGCGACCGCGTCCTGGACGACCTTGATGTGGTACCGCTGGCCCTGCACGAAGACATAACCCACCTCGGCCTGGGTGTTCCAGCGGGCCGGCATGTCGAGGTTCTGGTTCATCTTGAACAGGTTCCTTTTGGGGCCGAAGGCGTTGACGTTGGCGAGGGTGTTGCTGCGGAAACGGCCGCGGTGGAAGAAGAGCAGGTTGTGGGCGCCGCTCTTCATCCGCGGGTTCCACGGTCCGGCCACGAAGTCGAGCTCGGCGGTGACGCGCGCGGCGTTCATGGCCTGCGGCACCGGGATGTGCAGGATTGCCTTGGGGTGCTCCTTGTTGGCGTAATGGAAGCGGCCGCTCTGCGTGAAGACGATCGTCTGCTTCGCCGCCGCGGCGGCCTTGCTCCGATCGGCTCGCGGCGCCGCCGCCGCGAAGGCCGTCTCCGGCGTCACGAACGAGATCTCGCCGCTCTCCTGGTCGGCGGCCAACGCATAGGCGTAGAAGGCTTGGTCGCACGAGACGCGGGCGCTCGCGGCTTCCGGCTCGGAGCCGAGGCCCAGGGCGTCATCGAACCGCCGCAGCGAAAGGGCCGGCACGTCCGCTGCCACGCCGGCGCCGATCTCCGAGCCGTCCGCCCGCAGGAAGCCCACCTGGCACTGCGCCGGCTCGCGGCCGACGTTGATCAGCGCCAGGCCGGTGACCTCGCGCTGCCCGTCGCGCGCCACGCCGTTGAGATAGGCGGCTTCGCCGGCCGCCAGGCGGTTCGCCTCCGAGATCACCGGCACGCCGGCGTAGAAGGTCCGGCCTCCGCGGCCGCTCTCGATCCAGGCATTGACCGCGAGCTCGCCGCTCCGCTCGATCTCCAGCAGCCCCGTCTCGCTCTCGCCGGCGGCGGCGTAGGAACGCCCCGCGCCGTCGAGGTTGGAGATCCAGAGGCGCGTGGGGAGCGCCCGGCCATCGGCTTGCCGGGCTTCGACGACGGGGACGTAGACGGGCTCGGCCCGCAACGGGGCGGCCAGGCCGAGCGCGACGAGAGCCAGACTGGAGGCGAGGATTCTCTTCATGCGGGGTACTCCTTACAGCGGACCGACGGATCGATGCTAGCGCCTCGGTTTCCCGATTGCAACCAAACTGTGCAGCCGCGGACGCTCGGGATAGGATCTGTCCCATCGGACTGCGAGACCTCGGCCGCCGGGCCTTCAAGCCGGTCTACATCCTCTATTACAGGCTCCTCTTCGGACGCCGCTTTCCCTTTTACGTGAAGCTGGCGGCGCGCGTCCATGCCTGGGAGCTCGCCACCGGCCGTGGCGATGCGCCAGTCGCCAAGGAGGTGTGGGAAGCCCAGTACGGCCGCGGCGGCTGGGAGTTCATGCGCGGCCTCGACGAAGTGGCCCGCTACAGCGTCATCGCCGGCTTCCTGCACCACCTGAAGCCCGGCGGCTCCGTGCTCGACGTGGGCGGCGGCGAAGGCCTGCTGGCGGACCATCTCCGCCCCTTCGGCTACGCGCGCTATCTCGGCGTGGATCTCTCCGAGACCGCCGTGCGGCAGGCTGCCGGCAGGGCGGACGAAAGGACCTCCTTCATCGCCGCCGACGCGGAGTCCTACACGCCGCCGGAGCGCTGGGACGCCATCGTCTTCAACGAGTGCGTCTACTACTTCAACGATCCCCTTGGCACCGTGCAGCGCTACGAGAGCTCCTTGGAAGATGGCGGCGTCTTCATCGTTTCGGCGTTCCGCTCCCGCCGCGCCGACGTCATCGTGCGCCGCCTGCTGACGAGATACCGGCTCCTGGAGGAGACCGCAGTGAGCAATCGCAAGGGGACCTGGGTGGTGAGGGTGCTTACGCCACCACCGCCGCCTGCCAGCGCAGCGCCGCGTCCAGCCGTCCCTCGCTCTGGAGCTGCTGGATCCGCTTCAGGCGGATGAAGCGCGCGCCGAGGAATTCCTCGGCGGTGAGGCCCGCCGCACGGTAGGCGTCGTAGAGCTCGCGGGCGCCGCGGCGGGCGTCCCACTGCGGCTGGAAGGCGGGAAGCGTCCGCTCCAGCTTGCCGCAGTCCACGCGGTAGCAGCGCTTGTCGGGCCCCGCGTCCTCGGCGTAGGTGATGTCGCAGCCGGGCACCGTCTCGGCCACGATCTCCGCCAGCTCGCGGATGCGGTAGTTCTCCGCCGTGCGGCCGACGTTGAAGGCCTGATCGTGGACGGCCTCGCGCGGTGCGTCCAGCACGGCGAGGAAGGCGCGGCTGATGTCCTCGATGTGGACGATCGGCCGCCAGGGCGTGCCGTCGCTCAGCAGGTGGATGCGCCCGGTGGTCGCCGCGTAGCCCACCAGGTTGTTGAGCACCAGGTCGACCCGCAGGCGGGGAGAGACGCCGTAGGCCGTGGCGTTGCGCAGGTAGACGGGGCTGAAGCCGTCATCCGCGAGGCCCGCGAGCTGCTGCTCCAGCCGCACCTTGGAGACGCCGTAGGGGGTGACCGGATTGAAGGCGGCCGTCTCGTCGAGGAAGTCGTCGCCCGCCGCGCCGTAGGTGCTGCACGAGGAGGAGAAGAGGAAGCGCCCGACGCCGGCCTCCTTGGCGAGGTGGGCGAGGCGCACCGAAGCCGCGTCGTTGATCTCGTAGGTGAGGGAAGCGTCGAGGTTCCCCAGCGGATCGTTCGACAGGCCGGCGAGGTGGATCACGGCCGCGAATCCCTCCAGATCCGCCCGCTCGACGTCCCGCAGGTCCTTGCGCAGCGAAGGCACCGGCGCCGCGGCCTGGCCCTCCAGCAGGCAGGGCTCGAACCAGTCGGCGTCCAGCCCCACCACCTCATGGCCGGCGGCCTGCAGCAGCGGCGTCATGACGCTGCCGAGATAGCCGTTGTGCCCGGTGACCAGGATTTTCATGCGGTGGGGGAGGGTAGCACACCCTGCTGATACCATCTCCTCCGTGCATCTCCCGATTCGCCGCACCTCCGGGGAGCCCCTCCTCTTTGTCCTCCTCCTCGCCCTCCACCTGGCGCTCCTCTGGGCCTTTTCCTTCATCCCCACGCAGGACGGCCCCGGCCATCAGGCGGTCGCCTTCATCCTGCGCCAATACGACCGCCCGGAGGCGGGGCTGCTGCGCCAGTACTACCTGCCGAACGGCGAGGCGCTGCCGAACTGGTTCATCTTCTTTCTGATGAGCCGCGTGCTGAGCTTCGTCTCCGTGCCCATGGCGGAGAAGATCCTGCTCACCGCGTACGTCCTCCTGCTGCCGCTCGCCGTGCGCTACGCCCTGAAGGCGATCGATCCGCGGGCGGCGTTCCTCTCCGTCCTCTCCTTTCCGTTCCTCTACAACTTCCTCTTTCAGATGGGCTTCTTCAATTTCTGTTTCAGCCTGGCGGGGTTCTTCTTCGCCCTGGGATATTGGTGGAGAAACCAGGAGCGGATGACGCCGCCGCGGATTGCCATCCTCGCTCTGCTGGTCCTCTGGGTCTACTTCTGCCATCCGGTCACGCTGGTGATGACCGTCGTGGCGTTGATGGCGCTCGCGGCATGGCGAACGCTGAAGGCCGGATCACGGCGAGGGTTGCTCGGCCCCATCCTCGCCTGCCTGCCGGCCCTGGCGCTGATGATCTCCTTCGTCGGCCGCCGGACCGGCGCCACGGTCTCGATGCTGCCGCTATGGGCCAAGGTCAAGCACCTGGCGGGCCTCTACTCACTGGCTTCGGTCAGCCGGTGGACGATCCTGCTGGCTGCGGCCCTGGCGCTGCTTTTCTTCGTCGTCGCTCTCCTCTGCCTGCGCGCGAGGAGCTGGCGGCCGTCGCAGACGGGAGACGGCCTGCTGGGGGTCGCGGTGATCTTCGCTTTCATTTTCTTCGTGGCACCGAGCGAGCTCGCGGGCGGCGGCTTCATCAATCACCGGCTCAACCTGTTTCCTTTCCTGGCGCTCATCCTTTGGTTCGGCACCTGCGAGCATCCCGCGTGGCGGCGGCGGGCAATCCAGATCGCGGCGGCCGGCATCGCCCTCGGTTTCCTCGGCGTCTTCGCCTGGATGTACGCGCGGATCGGCGCGGATCTCGCGCAGATCGTGGCCGCGGGAGACCGCGTCGAACCCGACCATACGCTGCTGTTCCTTTCCTTCGCGCATCGGGGGGAACGGCGAGACGGCCAGCCGCTGGTCTTCCGCACCGCGCCCTACATCCACGCCAGCGGCTACATCGCGGCGCGGAAACGGCTGGTGGATCTCTCGCTGTACGAAGCCAGCGAGAACTACTTTCCGATCTACTTCGAGCCCCGGCTGGACCCCTTTCGTCACTTGGCGGCCGTGCCTCTCGGCATCGAGACCGAGCCGCCGCGCGTCGATCTTCTCGGCTATTCGCGACGGACGGGCGGAAGGATCGATTACGTGTTGATCTGGGGATCGCCGGTGGGGGAGACGCTGCGGCAGATTGCGGCCGGTTACTTGGAAATCTGGAGATCGGAGGATGGGAGGGTGAGGCTCTACCGCACCGCCAGCACCGTCACGTCCTCATGAAGCCATAGCGCGCTGGCGGGGAAATCCTCGCCGATCTCCCGCGACCGCAGGCGTTCCACCGCCTCGTGCTTGTTGGCGCCGGAGGCCAGCAGCACGATGGACCGGGAATCCAAAATCGTTCCGATGCCGATGGTGATCGCCTGCGCCGGCACGCTCTCGCCGGCGAAAATCTCCGCGTTGGACTGGCGCGTCTCCGCGCTGAGGGCCGCGACGTGCGTCCGCGAGTCGAACGGCGTCCCGGGCTCGTTGAAGGCGATGTGGCCGTTGGCGCCGAGGCCGAGGAAGGTCAGGCCGAGGCCGCCGGCGGCGCGGATCTCTTCCTCGTAGCGCGCGCACTCGGCTGCGAGATCGCCTGCATCGCCGCGCGGGATGTGCGTGCGGCGCGGATCGAGATCCACGTGATCGAAGAGGTGCCGCTTCATGAACGTGCAGTAGCTGCCGGGATGATCGCCCCGGATGCCGGCGTACTCGTCGAGATTGAACGTCGTGACGTCGCGGAAGCAGTGATACCGGCGCGCGCACGCGGCGACCACGCGCTCGTACAGGCCGATCGGCGTGCGGCCGGTGGGAAGACCGAGAACGAGGCGCGGATCGCGGCCGATCGCGTTCAGGAAGATCGCCGCGGCACAGGCGGCGAGAGATTCATGCGAGTCGAGGCTCTCCCAGTTCAAAACCTTTCCATCCCCTTCACGAAGACCCGTTCGACATCGAGGCTCTCACCGAGGAGCACGACATCGGCGTCATGGCCGGGCGCGAGCTTCCCCTTGCGGCCGGCCATGCCGAGGATGCGCGCCGGCACCTCGGTGGCGAGCGGGATCACGCTTTCGAGCGGCAGACTCGCCAGCTCCACCATGTTGCGCACCGCCGCGGACATGGTGAGCAAACTTCCGGCCAACTCGCCACCGGGCAGTCTCGCCGCGCCGCCGCCGACGGTGACGTCGTGGCGGTAGAGCTTGTAGATGCCGTCCGCCAGGCCGCAGGCGCGGATGGCGTCGGTGATCAGCGCGACGCGGTTCGGCATCATGCGGGCGGCGATGTGGAGGACCGCGGGATGGACATGGATGCCGTCGGCGATCAGCTCCGCGGTGGCATCCGTTGAATTCAAGGCCGCGCCGACCGCGCCGGGCTCGCGGTGGTGCAGGCCCGTCATGGCGTTGAACAGGTGCGTGAAATGCGAGGCCCCCCACGCGAGCGCCGTCGTCGCAACGTCGTAGTCCGCCGCGGAATGGCCGACGGAGAACCGGACACGGCCGCGAAAGCGCTCGATGAGAGCCCGCGCGCCGTCGAGCTCCGGTGCCAGGGTCATCATCCATCGCAGCTCCGGTGCCGCGGCGAGGAGCGTCTCGACTTCCTGGATGTCCGCGGGGCGGATCGACGAGCGGTCCTGCGCGCCGGCGCGCTCGGCGTTGATGTAGGGTCCTTCGAGATGGACGGCGCAGATCTCGGCTCCCTTTGACTCTCCGCGCGATGCCCTGGCGATCGCCGCCACGGCGCTCCGCAAGTCGCGCGGCGAAGCGGAGAGCGTCGTCGCCGCGAGCGCCGTGGTCCCATGTCTCGCATGAAAGGCAAGGATGCGCGCGTTGCCGTCGTCGTCCGCATCCATGAAATCCGCGCCGTCGCCGCCATGGATGTGGCAGTCGATGAAGCCGGGAACGATCAGGTTTTTTGTCCGCTCCGCGGCAGCGGGGACGTCCGTCGTCTGTACGACGTCCGCAATGGTGCCACCGCTCAGCGAGACGAGCACGTCGTCCAGGATCGCCCCGCTTACGAAAGCGCGGCCATAAAGGTGCCGCATCACAGGCAGATCTTCCCCAGGATCGCCGGCTTCCCGCCGGTGAGGCGCCCGACGTTGGTGGGCATGCCGGCCACCGAGTCGTTGGCGATGAGCGCCATGGCCATCGCTTCCTTCTCCTGCAGGTATTCGTAGACGCGCACCTCCGCGCCCGGCAGCCGCTCGCGCAGCATGGCCACGAGCGTCGGATTCTTCGCGCCGCCGCCGGCGACGATCACCTCGTCGATGCGCTGCCCGATGAACGTGCGGTAGGCGTGCGCGATGCTCTCGGCGGTGAAGGCGGTGGCGGTGGCGACGAGGTCGTCCGGCGGCACGTCGGCGAAGCGCTCGGCGAGGCGGCGCGCGTACTGGCGCCCGAAGCGCTCGCGCCCGGTCGTCTTCGGCGGCCGCAGCTCGAAGTACGGATCGGACATGCACCAGGCGAGCACCTCCTCGCGCACCCGGCCGCGTGCCGCGCGCGCGCCGTCGCGGTCGAACGCCTCCCGCTGGCCGGTGAGGAGGGAGACGAGCGCGTCGATCACCATGTTGCCAGGCCCGGTGTCGAACGTCACCACGTCGTCCAGCTTGGCGTTGGGCGGAATGAAGGTCACGTTGGCGATGCCGCCGAGGTTCTGCATGGCGCGCGCCCGCGTCGGGTGGCGGAGCTGCGCCCAGTCGAAGTAGGCCACGAGCGGCGCGCCGTGGCCGCCGGCCGCGACGTCGCGCACGCGCAGGTCGCCGACGGTGATGATGCCGGTGCGCTCGGCGATCACCGCGGACTGGCCGATGGCGAGCGTCGAGCGCGTGGCGATGGGCTCGCCGATCCACGGCACCTCGGCCGTGGATTCCTCCGTCGTCGGACGCGGGCGGTGCCAGATCGTCTGGCCGGCGGCGGCGACGAGATCCACGTCTTCGGCTTTCAATTCCGCATCGGCCACGAGCCGGCGGGTAGCGGCGGCGAACAGCTCGCCGAGCACGAAGTCGAGATGGCAGATCTCCTCGATGGTCGCGCGGTCCTTGTCGAACAGCGTGTTGACGCGGGCGCGGATGTCCGCCGGAAACGGGAAGCTGTCGAAGCGCAGCTTCTCGATGCGCGCCCGCGAGCCATGGCCGGAGATGCGCACCAGCACGGCGTCGATGGCGTCCACGGAGGTGCCGGACATCAGCCCGACGATGACGCGGCTCGGCTTGCGCGCGATCTCGTGCAGCCGGTCGATTCGATTCACCCCTCCAGCACCTCCCGCAGCGTCCGTTTCGCGAGCAGCCGCCGCGCCTCGTCGGCGGGAACGCGCCGCTTCGCCATCACCGCCGCGAGCTTGACCACACCGTCCGCTTCGCGCAGGGCCTCCTCGGCCGCCTCCCGGCTCACGCCCGCCGCCAGCTCGACCATGCGCACGCCGCGGCGGTGGAGCTTCTCGTTGGTCACCGGCATCTCGATCATCAGGTTCGAGTAGACGCGGCCGAGGCGGACCATGACGCCGGTCGAGATCGCGTTCAGGATGAGCTTCTGCGCGGTGCCGCTCTTCATGCGCGTCGAGCCCATGATCACCTCGGGCCCCGTCTGCGCGACGATCGCAATGTCCACATTGCGTGCCAGCGGCGAGTCCGGAGCGGACGTGACGCCGGCCGTGAAGGCGCCGAGCTCCTTCGCCCGCCGCACGGCCGCGGCGGTGTAGGGCGTCGTGCCGGAGGCGGCGATGCCGACGAGCGCGTCTCCAGCCGTCACGTTCCGGTTCACCGCCTCGGCGGCGGCGGCCTCGTCGTCCTCCGCCCCCTCGGCGGCGGCCAGGAAGGCCCGTTCGCCGCCGGCCATCAGAACTTGGACGAGCGAGGATTCGACGCCGAAGGTCGGCGGCAGCTCGGCGGCGTCGAGCATGGCGATGCGGCCGCTGGTGCCGGCGCCGGCGTAGAAGAGCCGGCCGCCGCGGGAGAGCCGCCCGGCGATCTCCTCGACGGCCCGCGCGATCCGCTCCTCCTCGTGCGCCACGGCCGCGGCCACGAGGCGGTCCTGCTCCTGGATGATGCGGACGATCTCGAGGCTCGATCGGCGGTCGATGTCGAGGCTCGCTACGAGACGGTCCTGAGACATCGGAGAGACGATATCATTCCGGCTGGAACTGACATGACGATCGTCGACTCCAACTCATTGGGAGATCCCGCGCGATATCCCACCATGGAACACCTGGAGCGCAGCCTCGCCGCAATGCCTGGAGCGCCCGCGGACCGCGGCCGCCTCGCTCTGCTCGTGAGGCGCTGGGAAGGCGGCTTGCGCGAGACGCCCGAGCGGGTCCGCCTGGAGCCGGACGCCGGACTGCCGGGAGACGCCTGGGGCCGGCAGAAAGAGCCGCGGCCCGAGGCCCAGATCACGGTGATGCAGGTCGACGTCGCCGAGCTGATCGCCAACGGCCAGCCGCTGATGCTTTTCGGGGACAACCTGTTTCTGGATCTCGACCTCTCAACTCCCAACCTGCCGGCGGGCAGCCGCGTGCGCGTCGGCGGCGCCACCCTGGAGGTGACGCCGAAGCCGCACAACGGTTGCAAGAAGTTCCACGCGCGCTTCGGGCCCGACGCGCTGCGCTTTGTCTCCAGGCCCGACCTCCGGCATCGCAACTTCCGCGGCATCTACATGCGGGTGGTGCAGCCGGGCGAGGCGGCGCCGGGCGATCCGGTGGAGGTCATCGCGCGGGGAAAATAGCTGCTCCGCAAAAGGACGACAAGGACGAAAGGGACATCAAGGACAGATATCGTTCGGGTTAACCTTCCTGTCCTTGTTGTCCCCTGTCGTCCTTGCTGTCTCTTGACTCCATCCCTGATATGCTGCCTCAACATGAAACCGCGCAGCCTGCGGGGACTGCTGGGCGCGGCGCTGCTCCTGGCCGCGGGGCCGGTGGCGGGGATCGAGAACCGTATCGGGATCGGCGTTCATCTATGGACGCCGGCCGGCGAGCTGCGGGAGAACCCCCTGGCCATGGACGAGAACGAGGTGACCGGGCTCGTCTCCTACCAGCTCGTCCTCTGCCGCCCGCTCAAGCTGCAGGTGGACCTGGAGTACTTCCCCAACGGCTTCGGCGGCACGGGCATCGTCTTCGTCTTCCCCCAGGGCTTCATCGTCCTCGGCGACCGCTGGTACCTCGCCGGCGGCGCCGGCTGGTTCTACTCGACCCGCATCCTGGGGAAGACCTCCGACGTCGTCTATCTCGCCCGCGTGGGGACGGACCGGCCTATCCGCCCGCGCCTGCACCTCGACGTCTTCGCGGAACGGCGGGCGCCCGAGGTGAACGACCTCACCAGGCTCGATGAAGACACCTTCTCTTTTGCCGCGGTCCTGCGGCTGCGCCTCTAGGGAACGAGCGGGAGCGGAATGAGGCCGGCCGTCCGCGGGTTGGAAACCTCGTCCGCGCGCGGACGTAGAACAGGACGACTCGCGAGGCTTCGATGGAGACATTCCTGCAAGACTTCAAACAATCGCTGCGGATGTTCGCCAAGAGCCCGGCGTTCTCGCTGGCGGCCGTCGCCGCGCTGACGCTCGGGATCGGCGTCAACACCGCCATCTTCTCGGTGGTGAACGCGGTCCTGCTGCGCCCCGTCTCGATCCCGGATCCCGACCGCATGGTGATGTTCATCACCACCTCGCCGGACGGTTCGGGCGCGGCGGCCTCGCCGGCGAAGTTCCAGCACTTCCGCCAGCAGACGAGCGTCGTCCAGGACGTCGCGGCGTTCAACGCCGGCGTCGTCAACTACACGGGCGGCAGCTTTCCCGAGCAGCTCCAGTCGGACCGGGTGTCCGCGGACTACTTCCGCCTCTTCGGCACGTCGACCGAGCTCGGCCGCACGTTCACGGCGGAGGAGGACCGTCCCAACGGCCCGCGCGTCGTCGTGCTCGGCCACCGGTTCTGGGCCCGGCGCTTCAACAGCGATCCCAACGTCGTCGGCAAGTCCATCTCGCTGAGCAACGAGCCCTACACCGTGGTCGGCGTGCTGCGCGATTTCAGCCTGGAGGAGTTCGGCGTCTCGCCGCAGGTGTGGATCCCCTTCCAGCTCGACCCGAACAGCGAGGACCAGGGGCACTACTTCCTCTCGGCGGGCCGGCTGAAGCCGGGCGTCACCCTGGAGCAGGCGAAGGCGCAACTGAAGCTCTCGGCGGACGAGTACCGCCGCAAGTTCCCCAACGCGCTGCAGCCGAACAACAGCTTCACCGTGCAGCCGGTGCGCGAGATGCTGGTCAGCGACGTCCGCACGTCGCTCTTCGTGCTCGCCGGCGCGGTGAGCCTCGTGCTGCTCATCGCCTGCGCCAACGTCGCCAACCTCCTGCTCGTGCGCGCCACCGGCCGGCGCCGCGAGATCGCCATCCGTACGGCGATCGGCGGCTCGCGCGGGCGCATCGTCCGCCAGTTGCTGACCGAGAGCGTCGTGCTGTCGCTCGCCGGCGGCGTGCTGGGGCTGCTCCTCGGCATCGCCGGTATCCGCGCCCTCCTGGCGATCAACACGGCGAATCTCCCGCGCGTCGGCGAGAACGGCTCGCTGGTGGGCGTCGACTGGCGCGTGCTCCTCTTCACGCTCGTGGTCTCCGTGGCGACCGGCATCCTCTTCGGCCTCATCCCGGCGCTGCAGAGCTCGCGCACCGATCTCACGGCATCGCTCAAGGAGGGCGGCGGCCGCTCGGGCAGCGGTTTCCGGCAGAACAAGGCGCGTTCGCTGCTGGTGGTGACGGAGGTGGCGCTGGCGTTGATCCTCCTCATCGGCTCGGCGCTGCTCATCCGCACCGCCATCGCGCTCGGCAGCGTGGAGCCGGGCTTCGACTCCCATCGCGTGCTGACCATGCGCATGTCGCTCACCGGGCCGCGCTTCCTCAAGTCCGAGGCCGTCGAGCAGTTGGTCCGCGACGGCGTCGAGCGGCTGCGCGCCGTGCCGGGCGTCGTCGAGGCGAGTGCCACCTGCTGCGTGCCGCTGGAGGGGGGCTACGGCCTGCCGTTCCGCATCGTCGGCCGGCCCGCCGATGGACCCTTCAACGGCGGCGGCGCCTGGACCACGGTCTCGCCCGGCTACTTCGAGGTGTTCAAGATCCCGGTCAAGCGCGGCCGGTCGTTCAACGAGCACGACGACGGCGGCGCGCCGCCCGTCGTCGTCATCAACGAGGCCATGGCGCGCCAGTATTGGCCAGAAAAAAGCGGGCCCAAGGGCGACCCCGTGGGCGAGCGCCTCATCATCGGGCGCGGCGTCATGCGCGAGTTCGCCGACGAGCCCGAGCGCCAGATCATCGGCGTCGTCGGCGACACCCGCGACGGCGGCCTCAACAGCGACCCGGCCCCGACCATGTACATCCCGCAGGCGCAGGTGCCGGACGCCGCCAACGCGCTCAACGTCCGCCTGACGCCGATCGCCTGGGTGGTGCGCACCCGGGTCGAGCCCCTGACCTTGAGCGGGCAGATCCAGGAGCAGCTCCGCCAGGCCACCGGGCTGCCGGTCTCCGACGTGCGCTCGATGGACCAGGTGGTCTCCAACTCCACCTCGCGCCAGCGTTTCAACATGCTGGTGATGGCGGTGTTCGGCTTCTCCGCATTGCTGCTGGCGGCGATCGGCATCTATGGATTGATGGCCTACTCGGTGGAGCAGCGGACGCAGGAGATCGGCATCCGCCTCGCCCTCGGCGCGCCGGTGGAGCGGGTGAAGAACATGGTGGTGCGCCAGGGGATGGTCCTGACGCTGGCGGGTCTGCTCGCCGGCATCGTGCTGTCTTTCTGGCTGGCGCGCTTCATCGCCACCTTCCTCTTCGGCGTCGGCATGCGGGATCCGCTGGTCTTCGTCGGCGTGCCCCTGCTGCTCGCCGCCGTCGCCTTCCTCGCCGTCTGGTTCCCCGCCCGCCGCGCCAGCCAGGTCGACCCAATCATCGCCTTGCGGTACGAATAGACTGCGCCGCCGGCAGGGGCCGCCCTTTTCCTCCGGGAAAGCCCGATCTGGCGGTCCCGAAAACAAGCTCGCGGCGTCGCACCGCAGGATGGGGGAGCCGCATCTGAGATGACGTCGGCGTTCCGCAGGATGGCGGCGCCGCTCCGTCATCTCAGATACGGCGCCGCAGGATGGCGGCGAGGCTCCGCAGGATCAGAAACCTCGCCGCAGGATGACGGCGCGGCTCCGTCATCTCAGAAATTCCGCCGCAGCCTTGCCGTGCGGCTCCGTCATCTCAGATGCGCCGCCGCAGGATGGCGGCGAGGCTCCGCAAGATCGGAAATCTCGCCGCAGGATGACGGTGCGGCTCCGTCATCTCAGAAATTCCGCCGCAGCCTTGCCGTGCGGCTCCGTCATCTCAGATGCGCCGCCGCAGGATGGCGGCGAGGCTCCGCAAGATCGGAAATCGCGCCGCAGGATGACGGTGCGGCTCCGTCATCTCGGAAATTCCGCCGCAGCCTTGCGGTGCGGCTCCGTCATCTCAGAAATCGCGCCGCCATCTTGCGGCATCGCTCCGTCATCTCAGATAAGGCTCCGCCATCCTGCGGCGGCGCTCCGCGAGCCTGTTCGAGACAAGGTGAGGACGGAACGGGCCTGGTATCGATGCGATACAGTTTCCCGGGAGGCGAAGCGATGCAGGGAAACACCGTGACCCTCTACCGCCCCGTCGGCCCACGAGAATTGATCCCCGCACAGATGTTCAACGAGGCCAACACGGAGCACATCGCCGTCTTCGCCAAGATGCGGCCGTTCCTCGAAGAGATCCGCGCGGCGACCGACTATCCGGACTATCTCGGCAATCTGGAGCGGGTCGTCGGCATGCTGCCGCGGCCGGAGGAGAAGATCGCGATCTTCGAGCGGTATCTGGGCCGCCAGCGGAAGTTGGCGGCGGAAGGCAAGCAGCGGTCCGCGTATCCGGAGAGCGAGGCCGCCGCGCAGGAATCCCGGCCCGCCGGCTAACCGCCGCGATCCTGAAGACGGAGGTTTGAGCCATGATCGGCGTCCTGATCCGGGCGGTGACGTACGCGGCGCTCTTCATCGGTCTGGTGCTCGTCTACCTGCCGGCGCAGGCGCTTTCCTGGGCGGGCGTCTCCAGGCCTGAGCGGATCGGACCGCCGCAGCTCGTCGGCATCGTGGTGAGCCTGCTCGGGGCGGCGCTCGCCGTGGTACAATTCAGCAAACAAGGCAGGCCGGCCAACCGCGCTTCCAGCGGACGCCTGAGGCATTCTTACCCGTAGTGGCCTACGACCGTTGGTGGCTTCTAGGGCGGGCGGCGACTTGCAACAGGCGCGCACGCTGAAACGCCAAGCGTACTGCCGCACGATATGAGTACTTCGAAACTGTCGAGACTCGATGTAGTTTGGGCTACGCGAGTAGGCGGAGGCGGTCGCACGGAGCGCCGCTACTGCGACTTTCTGATCGATGGCTGCGCGCTCTCGTCGCTTCTAAAGATCGATCTCATCTCACCGTTCGGCTGGGGTACAGCAGGTGAGCAGGTGGCAGCGGTCGATCGCCTTCTCCGAAGGGCACCTCCGGATCTTTCAGAAGGACGCACTTCCTTGTATGTTTGTCCGGAGTGTGGTGACCTGGACTGCGGAGCGGTGAGTCTCGTGGTGGAACGTGGTCCAGCCGTTGTGATCTGGAGAGACTTCGCTTTCCAGAGCACCCGCGAGGGCGGAGCACAGCGAGCCGGATTAGAGGGCGTGGGGCCCTTTGTGTTCGCAGGCCGCGAGTACCATGATCTGCTTGTTAGGTTGAAGTGCGAATGCATAGAAAACCGCGGCTAACGCGCCGATCGTCTGGGCGGACCGTCGCTTTGGCATGCGCGGCTTTAGCCTGCATCGCATCATGACAGACACGGAGACCAGAGTCGTTGCGGCATGGAAGGCGGCAGCAGCCGACCTTAGGATTCAGTTCACCTCGCCCTTCGTCGTCACTCTGCCAGATGGCCGCACTCATGAGCATCTCGGTCTCGTTCACCGATTTGGACGCCGTGCTGGGACGCTCATCGGAGTTCTGCACGAGCCATCCGAGAAGAGTCCGCATCCAGCATGCGATGACTATTACTACTCTATTCTCGGTCCGGGTTACGGCCGATACGAACGTCAGTCGTTCATTGACACACTGGCCGATTGGCAGTTCTTTGGACCAGAGAGCGAGCGGCCAGAGTGGTATTCTGGAAAGAGTTGGACATGATATTGCGGGCTAACCAGGGCGCTGCAGCGAACCCGCCGCCCCGCCGGGCAGTCGAGCGGTTCGGATAATTGTCGGCGACCCGTGCAACCGCCCGGGCGTTTCCGGAGGCGGTCGCTGAGCTCGGTCTTTGGGCGGCGCATGAGCGACCGACGTCTGCGGAGTGAGGAGCGCCTGTGAGCGAGAGAGAGCCCTTGTCCACAATCGGTCAGCCGGTGCCAGAGCTACCCGTTGAGGATGTCGAGCGGGCGCAGCAGTACTATCGCGACGTTCTCGGCTTCGAGATCGGCTGGCTCTATCCGGACAAGGAGATTGGAGCTGTCTCACGGGGAGATGCCGTGATCTTCTTGCGCAGGACAAAGCCACCGTTCGCACCAGCGGTTCATTGGGTCTTCGCTGAAGATGTTGACGCCTCGTACGGTGAGCTGAGGTCGTCAGGAGCAAACATCGTGGAACCTCTGGAGAAGAAACCATGGGGCCTGAGGCAGTTCACGGTCGACGATCTGGACGGGAACCGCTTTTACTTCCACCATGACTGAGCGAAATCGGCCAGGGGCAGGCTGCACAGCTCGCGGCCGGTGAGGCCGTCGTCGGCGGTGAAGAAGAGACTTCACGGCGCCGGCGGCGTGGGAGCCACGGCGAGCGAGGAGTGCCAGTGCGCCCACTTCCAGCCGCCGTCGTCCTTGCGCAGCACCACCGTGTTGCGCGACGGCTGCACCATCGTGCTGCCGTCCGGCATCGCCGCCTTGAAATCGAATTCCACGGTGCAATAGGCCAGCGTGGAGCCGGCGCGGCAATCGCTCGCGTGGAAGTCGAGCTTCATGCTCGCTCCCATCTTCTTCATCCCCGCGAAGATCTGCTCGGCGAAGCGCAGGACGTCGGCGCGCGATCCCAGACGCACCGGCTTGCCCTCCAGGTCCATCTCAAAGGCGGTGACGTCCTCGGTGACTCCCGCCTTGAGAGCTTCCAGATCCATCGCGGCGAAGGCGCCCATCACCTTTTCCACCTGCGCCCGCGCTTCCTGGGCCGCGGCGTCGCCCGGCGGCGCCGCGGCCGGCGCCTGCGCGGGCGCAGCGCCGGCAGCGCATACACCGAGGACCGTCGCGAGCAGGATCCTGCGCATTCCGTTCATCGTTCTCCCCTCCTGGTTGGGCTCGTCCTGATCATGGCCGAGCCGTTCATGTTTGGCAAGCTTGTCCGCCGCTCTTGACATACCCGGCGAGGCCGTGCTTACCTGTGCGCCGGCTCACCTTCCCTGGGAGAGAGGCACATGGCGACGCCGGCAGATTTCGTCAGCACCTGGTATTTCAGGGGCATTCGGACGCATCTGCGCTATATACGCTCGCAGAGCGCCAACCGGTTGACGGTGCTGGCCTTAATCGTTGCGGAGCTTCGGAGGCTTGAGCCATGATCGGCGTCCTGATCCGGGCCGTGACCTACGCAGTGCTCTTCATCGGTTTGGTGCTCATCTACCTGCCGGCCCAGGCGCTCTCCTGGGCGGGCGTCTCCAGGCCTGACCGGATCGGACCGCTGCAGCTCGTCGGGATCGTGGTGAGCCTGATCGGGGCGGCGCTCGCCGTGTGGTGCATCCTCAGCTTCGCCGTCCTCGGCCGCGGCACTCCGGCGCCCTTCGATCCGCCGCGCCGGCTCGTCGTGCGCGGGCCTTACCGGTACGTGCGCAATCCCATGTACCTGGGCGCCGGCCTGGCGCTGGCCGGCGCCGCGATCTTCTATCAGTCGCACGCGCTGCTCGCCTATGCCTTCCTGTTCCTCCTCGCGATGCACGCCTTCGTGATCTGGTACGAGGAGCCCACTCTCGGGCGGACCTTCGGCGAGGACTACGCAGCGTACCGCCGGCAGGTCCACCGCTGGTGGCCTACGCTGTAACCTCGGCTCCGATATCGATCGCCAGACCGCCCCCCTCCTTCAGCAGGAGAGACTTGACGTTGCCGGCCGACATGAGGTCCCGTCTCGCTTCTTCGAGAGCGTTCAGATGGCCCTGGTCACCAGTCACCGTGACCTGCGGCAGCTCGGCGCGCAGCGGCAGGCGGGCCTGGGTCTTGGCCTTGCGGATGGCGCCCAGGACCGCCGCCGCCGTATCGAGAATGCCGGCGCCGACGGCGGGTTCGAGGAGGCCGTCGAGCTCGGCCGCGCTGGGCCAGGCGGCCCGGTGTACGGAGCCCTCCTGCCACCAGGACCATACCTCTTCGGTGACGAACGGCAGGAAGGGCGCGAAGAGCCGCAGCGCCGTGCTTAGCGCGAAGCGGAGCGAGGCGATGGCGGATCCATCGCCTTCGTACGCGCGCACCTTCACGAGCTCGAGGTAGTTGTCGCAGAGGTTCCAGAAAAAGGGCTCGATCGTTTCGAGGGCCTTGGTGTAGTCGTAATTCTCGAATGCCGCGGTGGCCTCTGCGACGACGCCGCGCAAGCCGGCGAGCATCGATTGGTCGAGCGCCAGCGAGGGCTTCGCCGGCGCCGCAGGGGCCGGCAATCCCAGCACGAATTTGGAAAAGTTGAGGATCTTCGTCGCCAGCCGCCGGCCGACCCGCAACTGGTTGCGGTCGAAGATGACGTCCTGGCCCGGCCGTCCGCCGGCGGCCCAGTAGCGCACGGCATCGGCGCCGAACTCGGCGATCAAGTGCGGCGGATCGTCGGCGGCGTTGCCCGCCGATTTCGAGAGCTTCTTGCGGTCGGGATCGGTGACGAAACCCGAGATCGCCGCGTTCGACCAGGGCAGGCGGCCGGAGGCATAGTGGCTGCGGACGATGGTGTAGAAGAGCCAGGTGCGGATGATCTCATGCGCCTGCGGGCGGAGGTCCATGGGAAAGACGCGCTGATGCAGGTCCGCATCGTCGATCCAGTGGCTCGCGATGTAAGGGGAGAGCGAGGACGTCGCCCAGGTATCCATCACGTCGGGATCGGCCGTGAAGCCGCCGGGGACGTTCCGCTGGCCGGCGGTATAACCCGGGGGATGACTCGCGGAAGGGTCCACGGGCAGCGCGTCGCGATCGGCGAGGATAGGCTGGTCGTGCAGGACGGTCCCATCATTGGCGATCGGATACCAGACGGGGAACGGCACGCCGAAGAAGCGCTGGCGGGTGATGTTCCAATCGCCGAGGAGGCCGTTGACCCAGTTCTCGTAGCGCACCCGCATGAACTCCGGCCACCAGCGCAGTTGACGCCCCAGCTCCAGGAGCACCTCTTTTTCGGGATAGCGGATGAACCACTGCCGGTTGATGACGATCTCGAGCGGCCGCGCGCCGTTTTCCCAGAACTTGACCTGATGCTCGATAGGCTTGGGCTCGCCCTCCAGCTCGCCGGACTCGCGCAGCAGCTCCAGGCTGCGGCGGCGGGCCTGCGTCAGCCCCTTGCCGGCGAGCTCGCCGAACGCGGCCAGGCCCCGCGCGCTCTCGATGCCCTGCGGCGGAGTCCTCGTGAGCGTGCCGTCTTTCTCGACGATGCCGCGCAATTCGAGGCCCAGCTCGCGCCACCAGGTGATGTCGGTCGTATCGCCGAACGTGCAGATCATGGCGATGCCCGAGCCCTTTTCCGGGTCCGCGAGCCGGTGGGCGACGATGGGGACCCGCACGTCGAACAGGGGCGTCAGGGCGTCGCTGCCGAAGATCTCCTGGTAACGCGCGTCGTCGGGGTGCGCCACCAGGGCGACGCAAGCGGCGAGCAGCTCGGGCCGGGTGGTCTCGATGTGGATGGGCTCGCCGCCCGCGGCCCGGCGAAAGCGGAGCCGGGAGAAGGCCCCGGGCAGCTTGCGGTCCTGCAGCTCGGCCTGGGCCACCGCGGTGCGGAAGTCGACATCCCACAAGGTCGGCGATTCGGTCCGGTAGGCGAGGCCGCGCTCATGGAGATCGATGAAGCCGGCCTGCGACGTGCGCCGCGACAGGTCGCCGATCGTCGTGTAGGACTGGCTCCAGTCGACGGAGAGCCCGAGGTTCGACCAGAGATCGAAGTAGCTCTGCTCGAGCATCTCGGTGATCTGCTGGCAGCAGGCGACGAAATTCGGCCGGCTGACGCGCAGGGGAGGATCGGGCGGCGTCCTGGGCGGCACGAAGTCGGGGTCGTAGGGGAGGCTCGGGTCGCAGGCGATGCCGAGCATGAGCTGGACGCGGCGCTCGGTGTTGAGGCCGTTGTCGTCCCAGCCCATGGGGTAGAACACCTCCTTGCCGCGCATGCGCTGGAAGCGGGCGATGAGGTCGGTGTGCGTGTAACTGCACATATGGCCCGGGTGCAGGGACCCCGATACGGTGGGCGGCGGCGTGTCGATCGAATAGATCTGCTCGCGGGCCTTGGTGCGGTCGAAGCGGTAGGTGCCTTGCTCCGCCCAGCGCTGCCGCCACTTGGCTTCGAGATCCTTCAGGAGGTCGGTCATGGGCTCTCTCTTGATCGGGGATCCAGGCCGCGACCCGGGCTCGCCGGGCGGCGGGAGCGTAAGGCTACCGCAGCCGCTCATACAAATCCACGTACTCCTTCCCCTGCACCTCCCAGGAGAAGTCCTTCGCCATGCCGTTCCGCATCAGCCGCTGCCAGGTTTCCCAATGGGAGTAACAGTCGAGCGCCAAGTCGAGCGCCCAGCGGAGGCCCTCTGAATCGAAGTGATCGAAGAGGAAGCCTGTACCTTCGCCCGTGGCGGGATCGAATTGCTCCACGGTGTCGGCGAGGCCGCCGGTCTTGTGGACCACGGGCGGCGTGCCGTAGCGCAGGCTGTACATCTGGTTGAGGCCGCAGGGCTCGAAGCGCGACGGCATGAGGAAGAGGTCGGCGCCGGCCTCGATCCAATGCGCGAGCTCGTTGCTGAAGCCCTGATAGAAATAGGCCTTGTCCGGAAACTGGCTGTGCAGCAGGCGGAAGAACTGCTCGTAACGCGGCTCGCCGCTGCCCAGCGCCACGACGCGGACGTCGCGCCGCGCGAGCAGCTCGGGCAGCACTCCGAACGCCAGGTCGAAACCCTTCTGCCGGGTGAGCCGCGACACCACGCCGATCACCGGCGCGGCGGTCTCCTCGTCCATGCCGATGCTCAGCAGGAGGGCGCGCTTCATCGCCGCCTTGCCGGCGAGGTCGCGGGCCGAGTAGTGATGCGGAATGAACGGATCCGTCTCCGGATTCCACTCGCCGTAGTCGACGCCGTTGACGATGCCGATGAAGCTGCCGGCGCGGGCGCGCAACAGGCCGTCGAGGCCGAAGCCTTTCTCGGGCGTCCGGATCTCGCGGGCGTAGGTGCGGCTGACGGCGGTCAGGGCGTCGGCGTGGAGGATGCCGTTGCGGAGGAAGTTGAGGTTTCCGGGCGAGAGGTCGAGCAGGCGGGCGTGGCGGTCGAGCCCGAGGTCGGCGAGCTGCGAGACGTCCACGATCCCCTGAAAGCCGAGGTTGTGGATGGTCAGCACCGTCTTCGTGGAGTGAAAAAGGCGGTCCCAATCCAGATAGGACTTGCGATAGACCGGCGCCAGCGCCGTGTGCCAGTCGTGACAGTGGAGGACGTGCGGCGACCAGCCCATCCGCTGCGCGCACTCGAAGGCGGCCACGGTGAGCAGGGCGAAGCGCAGCGCGTCCGTGCGGTCCCCGTGGTAGATGGCGCCGTGGCCGAAAGCCTCGGGACAGTCGATGAAGTAGACGCCGACCTCGCTCTCTGGCAGCGGCGTGGTGAGGACGGAGTAGGTGAAGCGCCGCGGCCCGAGCTGCACGGAGACGTTCTGGATGAAGTCCACCGGCGTGTAGCGCTCCCGCTCCTTGGCGAGATGCGAGTAGAGAGGCAGGATGATGCGCGCGTCGTGTCCCGCGCGGGCGAGGAAGCGGGAGAGGCCCGCGACTACGTCGCCGAGGCCGCCGGTCTTGGCGAAAGGAGTGACCTCGGCCGCGACCTGGAGCACGCGGAGCGGCACGGCCTCAGATCACCGTTCCCGGCGGGATGACGGCATTCTTGGGCACGACGATGACGCCGTCGCGGATCGCGTAGTTTTCGTTGTCGGCGTTCTGCACGCCCTCGGCGTTGACCAGCTTGCAGCCGTCGCCGATGCGGGCGTTGAAGTCGATGATGGCGTTGCGGATGTGGCAATCGCGGCCGACGCCGAGGGGAGTCTCATGGCCGTCCTGCTCCCAGTAGTTGGCGCCCATGATCACCGTGCGCTCGACGACCGAGCCGGAGCGCACCACGGCGCGGATGCCGATGATCGAGTCGGTGACGCGGCTGCCCGAGAGGATGCTTCCCTCGGAGAGGATCGAGCACTGGACGAAGCACTCGGTCACCTTGGTGCCCGGCAGGACGCGCGGGTGGGTGTAGATGCGGAACTCGGGATCGTAGAGGTTGAGCGAGGGCAGCGGCACCGTGAGATCGAGGTTGGCCTGGTGGAAGCTCGGGATGGTGCCGATATCCGCCCAGTAGCTGTTGTGGGGAAAGGCGTAGACCTTGTAGTCCGCCAGCGCCTGGGGGATCACCTCGCGGCCGAAGTCCACCGTCGTGCTGCCGATGAGCAGCTCCTTCAGGACCTCGGGGCGGAAGACGTAGATCCCCATGCTGGCGAGATAGGAACCTGGTGCAGCCGGGAATCCGATGGCGGCCTGGGTGTGCTCATCGAGGACGGTGGCGTCGAGCAGCGCGGGCTCCTTGGGCTTCTCGACGAAGTTGACGACGCGGCCCGAGGGATCGAGGTGCAGGATGCCGAGCCCCGGCGCCTCCTCGCGGCTCACCGGCTTGACGGCGATCGTCAGGTCGGCGCCGCGCTCGCGGTGGGTCTTGATGAACTCCGCGATGTGCATCAGGTAGAGCTGATCCCCGGAGAGGATCAGCACCTCGGACGGGCCGGGCTCGAGCAGGCGGGTCAGGGTCTGGCGCACGGCGTCGGCCGTTCCCTGATACCACTCGCGGCGCTCCGTCGTCAGCTCGGCGGCGAGGATGTTGACGAAGCCGTTGGAGAAGGAGTCGAAGCGGTAGGTCTGGGCGATGTGGCGGTGGAGGCTGGCGCTGTTGAACTGGGTGATGACGAAGATGCGGTCGATGTCGGCCTGCAGGCTGTTGCTGATCGGGATGTCGATCAGCCGGAACTTGCCGCCCACCGGCACGGCCGGCTTCGCCCGGTCGCGGGTCAGCGGCCAGAGGCGCGTCCCCTGCCCACCGCCGAGAATGGCTGTGACGACCTTTTCCATGCCTCCCTCCCGCGTGCGGGAGGTATCTTACAGCAGTCGATTTCCGATCCCGCCGTTGCCTTCCTTTCAGGGGTCGCCGCCGGCCCTCACTCCCCCGGCCCCTCTCTCCCCAAGGGAGAGAGGGGAGAAAGACCCAAAGGAGCTTCTTCTTTATTCCCTCCTCTCCCTCGGGGAGAG
>DATBGJ010000751.1:0-4933 GCA_036558045.1 Thermoanaerobaculia bacterium | reverse complement strand
TTGGTTGGGACGGTCTGAAACAGGAGGGGAATTCACGACCCGCTGTTTGGGCGGTCGAAACCAGGGTAGTTTCGGTTCAAAACAGGGTAGATTCGTCCCGAACTAGAGTAGCTTGTTTAAGAACCCACTGTTGGTTCGTCCTGAACTAGAGTAGTTTCGTCCTGAACTAGAGTAGTTTCAATCTGGATCAGGGTAGATTCGTTCTGAATCAGGGTAGGTTATTTAAGATCCCACTGTTGGTTCGTTCTGAACCAGGGTAGTTTCAATCCGAACCAGGGTAGATTTGCTCTGAACCAGGGTAGTTTTGGGCCGGCCTGCGGTCCGGCGTTGTCGTCGAGGTCCGAAAGGGAGACCTGACCGATCCCCTCGCCGGCGTGGTGCGGTTCCAGGCTCCTGGCGAGAGCGCGATTGACGTCGTCGCCGGAGACCTATGGAAGAAGGTTCGCCAGGGCTGAACCCTCTTGGGGAGCGCGCAAAAGATCAGGCAGTTGTCCAAATCTTTTGCGGTGGGCCGAGAGCCTTGCAGCATCGCGGTTTGGTCCTCCTTGTATCGTCCGGGGCGCCAAATCTTTTGACACGGCCGCGGGTGTTGGACAAAGCCGGCTTCGCTGAAGTGCCCCCTCCTCAGTAGTTTGCCCCTTTGGGCCTGTCTGGCCCGATCCTTGATGAGCCCTGCGCTCCGACATGAGCACGAAGCGCTCCTTGTCCAAAGCCAGCCCCGTCTTGGCCGCCGCCGCTCTGCCGGACTCGGTGCTGGCCGAAGTGCGCGGCTTCATCCTCGAAGCCCGACAGCAGACCGCCCGCATGGTCAACGCCGGTCTGACCCTGCTTTACTGGCGGGTGGGAGACCGCATCCGCCGCGAGATCCTCGGGGAAGAGCGGGCGGAGTACGGCGCCGAGATCGTCTCCGCGCTGGGGAGACAATTGGAGCAGGAGTTTGGTCGCGGGTTCGCGGAGAAGAATCTCCGTCGCATGGTGCAGTTCGCCGAGGTCTTCCCGGACCGGGAGATTGTCGTATCACTGATACGACAATTGACCTGGACTCACTTCATCGCCCTGATTCCGCTCAAAGACCCGCTGCAGCGTGAATTCTACGCCGAGATGTGCCGCCTGGAGCGCTGGAGCGTACGGGCGCTGCGGTCCCGCGTCGACAGCATGCTCTACGAGCGTACCGCCCTCTCGCAGCAGCCCGAGGAGCTCATCGAGCAAGGCCTCAAGGCGCTACGCGAGGAAGACCGGCTCACGCCCGACCTGGTTTTCCGCGATCCCTACGTGCTCGACTTCCTCGGTCTACGCGACACCTACAGCGAGCAGGATCTGGAGAGCGCCTTGCTGCGGGAAATCGAGTCGTTCCTCCTGGAGCTCGGCACCGGCTTCGCCTTCGTCGAGCGCCAGAAGCGGATCACCCTGGATGGTGACGATTACTACCTGGACCTCCTCTTCTACCACCGCCGCTTGCACAGGCTGGTGGTCATCGAGCTGAAGCTCGGCGACTTCAAGCCCGCAGACGTGGGCCAGATGGAGCTGTATCTACGCTGGCTCGACCGCCACGAACGGCAGCACGGCGAAGAAAGGCCGATCGGCCTCATCCTGTGCGCGGGCAAGAAGCGGGAGACGGTGGAAGTGCTGGAGCTGGAGCCCCGGGGCATTCACGTTGCCGAGTACCTGACCGAGCTGCCGCCCCGTGAGCTGCTCGAGCGGCGACTCCGTGAAGCCATTCTTCGCACGCGCAGTCAGTTGGAGCTCCACGCATAGAAGCCCCTCCGTCACGTCGTCCTGCGCAGGAGCGGCACCTTGCGCAGCTTCGCCCGCACGCGGCGGCCGTCCAACTGGCCGTCGAGGAGGAGCACGTCCTTCTCCGGCCGATGGAAGGAGAAGGCTGCCTGGGACGGCCCGAGCGTCATCCTTTTCTTTTCCATGTCCAGGCCGAGCTCGTAGGTCTTCCAGGATCCGGCCATCCGCTCGACGCGCAGCGAGCCGGGCGTGGGGAACATGACCAGCCGCCAACGGTCCGGCTCGGTGTAGAGCGGCACGTCCTTGCCGTCGCGGACGAAATCCTCCACCGACCAGAGGCCGTAGAGCGGCGGGCGCGGCGGATGGAACCTTTCGTATCGCTCGCCGGCGGTCGCGAGGCCCGACTTGATCGAGTAGAGGCCGATCAGGAGGAGAAGGAGGTGCGGGACCCGGTCGAGCCACTTGCGCTGGAAGAGCGGCGGCACCGGGGAAGGCTCCGCCCTGCGGTTGAACACGAACACGTCCGCCAACCGCCGCCAGTCGGGCGCGACCAGGATGAGCGCCATGACGAGCAGGTGCAGGGACGGCAGCTTGACCGGCACGTCGTAGCACATGTTGATCAGGAAGACGAGGAGCATGTTCGCCGTGCTGATGAGGGCGCCCAGCAGCGTCGTGCGGGGCAGGAGGAGCAGCGCGCCGCCCAGCATCTCGGCCAGGCCGGTGGCCGTCTCGAAGGGCGGGGAGGCGCCGACGGTCCACCAGAGCAGGAGATTGGGGAAGATGTCGCCGATCCGCCGCTGGATCACCTGCAGGGGCGGCGGCGCGATCATCTGCGAGGGGATGATCTTGATGGCGCCGTACCAGATCATGGTGGTCGCCAGCCTGTAGCGCACCGCGAACCGGAGCCACGGGTGGAGCCGCGCGTAGTGGGGCCGCCTGCGGTCGAGCACGGACCAGATCACCGTGGCCGCGCCGGCCAGGATCACGGAGCAGAGGAACTGCACCCAACCATAGGGAGCGTTGCTGGGGCCGCGCTCGTCGAACGTCAGCTCGTAGGGGAGATGGACCACGGCCTCGTCGGCCCAGACGACGGCGGCGTCCCAGAAGTCGTCGTACAGCCCGCGCAGGAAATCGCCGCGGTAGGCCAGCGCGGGGAGGATGTAGAGCGCGAGGTAACAGAACAGGAACCGGAAGACGATCCTCGTCGCGAGATTCCAGCGCGGCGGCTCGTGCCGCTCACTCATAGCGCGACTCGTCGACGATCCAGTGGAACCATGGGGAGCTGATCAACACCCGGCGCAGCTTCGCGTGCGTGCGCCGGCCGTCCAGCCGTCCGTCGAGGACGAGCACGCCCTCCTCCGGCTCCTGGAAGGTGAAGCGCGCCCGCCGGCCGAGCGTCATGGTCTTCCGCGCCATGTCGAGCGCGAGCGGGTACCGCCGCCGCGATCCGATCTGGAGCTCGACGTCGAGCGCGCCCGGGTCCTGGAACACGGCGTAGCGCCACCGCCGCGGATCGGCCGATTCCTCGCCGTCCACGGTGAGCTCCTCCACCGCCCAGACGCCGTAGAGCGGCGGCTGCGGCGGATGGAGCTGTACGAGCCGCGGGACGGCCACGATGGCTCCCCAGACGATCACGCCCGCGCCGAGGAGCGGCAGCAGCCGGCCGGGCCAGCCGCCCGCGGCCGGCGGCGCCTCGGCCGGCTCCACGGCGCGGTCGAGGAAGAACAGATCGATCAGCCGGCGCAGGTCCGGAGCGACGAGGAGAAGGGAGAGGAGGAACAGGCTGGAGACGTAGAGCTTGGACGGCAGGTCGTAGCAAAAAGCCAGGGTGACCGCCATCCCCAGGTTCGCGGCGCAGAGGAGGGCGCCCGCGAGGGTCGTGCGGGGGAAGAGCAGCAGCACGCCGCCGACTAGGGCCGCGAGGCCGGTGAACGACTGGAAGACCGGCGCGGCGCCGAGGATCGTCCGCAGCAGCTCTCCCTGCGTCAATTCGCCGAGCCGCTGCAGCAGGTCGAGCGGCCGGACGGGCGGCATCTGCACGGGGAGCAGCCGGACGATGCCGCTGCCGATCATGGCGAGCGCGAGCGCGGCGCGGAGCAGGAGGCGGACCCCGGCGTAGAGGCTCGCGGCCCGGACGATCCGCCGCGCCATCTCCGGACGCGGCGCCTCGGTTTCCGCCTGTGAGGTGATCACGGGGGAAGGGTGGCACGGGGGTGCTCGCGGGGTCAATCTCCGATCCCGCCATTGCTTTCAGAGGTCGCGTGGTCGAGCCGCCGGCGCGAGGACTTTGAAGTTGCCGGCAACGATGGGCTCGGAGACGACTTTGCGGTATAATGAAAACCGTCCGAGGAGCGTTGCAGGAGGCCTCCCTCCCAGGCTCGGACGCCGGCCATGACCGGGTAACCAGAACGGCGCTCACCTCAACCCTTTCGGGACGGTGAGCGACCCTCCCGACCCGGAAAACCTCTGAGGAGGCCAATCATGACCGTCGCCACGCAGACCACCCCCCAAACCAGTACGGATTACCGCGTCGCGGACCTCTCGCTCGCCGAGTGGGGCCGCAAGGAGATCCGCATCGCCGAGGGCGAGATGCCGGCCCTCATGGCTATCCGCAAGGAGCTCGAAGCGAGCCAGCCGCTCAAGGGCGCGCGCATCGCCGGCTCCCTGCACATGACCATCCAGACGGCCGTGCTCATCGAGACCCTCCAGGCCCTCGGCGCCGAGGTGCGCTGGGCGAGCTGCAACATCTTCTCCACCCAGGACCACGCCGCGGCGGCGATCGCCGACGGCGGCGTCTCCGTGTTCGCCTTCAAAGGCGAGAGCCTGAAGGACTACTGGGACTTCACGCACCGCGTCTTCGAGTTCCCCGAAGGCACGGCCAACATGATCCTCGACGACGGCGGCGACGCCACGCTGCTCATCCATCTGGGCGCCAAGGCCGAGGACGATCCCTCCGTGCTGGCCAACCCAACGAGCGAGGAGGAGCGCGTGCTCTTCAGCGCCATCAAGAAGCGCAACGCCGAGCAGCCGGGCTGGTACAAGAAGCAGGCGGCCGCCATCCAGGGCGTTACGGAAGAGACCACCACGGGCGTCCACCGTCTCTACGAGATGGCGAAGAAGGGCGAGCTGAAATTCCCCGCCATCAACGTCAACGACAGCGTCACCAAGAGCAAGTTCGACAACCTCTACGGCTGCCGCG
>DATBGJ010000750.1:0-3608 GCA_036558045.1 Thermoanaerobaculia bacterium | reverse complement strand
CATGCACCTTGGTGCATGAGCCATGTACTTGAGTCGATGCTACATGTACCGAGGTGGATGAGCCGCGTACTTGAGGCCATGCTACATCGACCCTGGTACACAAGGCGTGCACCGAGGTGCATGGGACGTGTACTGGAGTCCGTCCTACATCAACCGAGGTGCATGCCGCTCGCACCATGGTGCATGAGCTATGTACTTGAATCGATGCTATATGAACCGAGGTGCATGGCCCGCGTACTTAAGGCCACGCTGCATCGATCGAGGTGCATGCCTCATCGACCTACTTCATCGCCTCATCCACCAGCTTCATCAGCCCATCGGAGCTGTTCGGCGCCTCATCGACCTTCCTCATGTCCTCGAAATCCTGACTCCGAAGGAATCTGATCCAGCCACGCAGCAACTCCGGTACATCGAACTCAAGTGTGCCAGAAGGAATCCGTGAGACCGATGCCGTCGAAGATCTCGCGGATCTCGGCGCCCATCGGCCGTCGCGCCTCGGGAGTCAAGCGGCTGGAGTACCAGGCGACGGCCAACCGCCAGAGCTGATCGAGCGTGACGAGGGGCCGTTTGGGGAGGTTCCGCACGGCGCACCAGCGGTCGACGTGCTCTTCCGACCGGAAGAGGAGCATGGTGCTTCAGGTATAGGTAAGGTCATCCCACCAGTTGGCCGCCGGCACGGCGAAGTGAGCGACGCCAGGGGCCGCGACCGGCCGATCCCCTTCGATGGCGAGGGTCATCGGCTCGCCGCAGCATCCACAGCTCGCCTGGATGTGCGCATCGCGGCGGAGCGCCGCGGCGATGCCGTAGGCATCCCACACGCAGTTGGCGAAATACGACCGCTGTTCCGTGGTGACCAGAAAAGCCGTGGGCGCCGCCGAGAACGGGGGCGCCATGACGATCTCGCCCGTGTCGGGCGCCAGGTAGAGCAAGCGGCGAGACCGCAGCCGTTGGAAGCCCTCCAGCACTTCCGCCTGCGGAATGCCGAGCGCAGCCGCGACCTCGTCCGAGCGCGGCGGCCGGCCGAGCTCGACGGTTGCGGTATACACGTGATGGCGGAGCTCCTGGTCCGTGGGCATGCTTCCATTCTCCTCGTGAGGTTCATGGCCCGTCAACCACCCGTGGTATCTTCCTCCCAGCCAACGCTTTTTCGGGAGGCAACGAAAGGAACGCTATGACTTATCCGGCTCAACCTACCCCACCTCCTCCGGGCGCGCCAGCGCAGCCGCCGGCCAAGAAGGGGCTCGGCCCGCTCGGCTGGGTCCTCATCGGCTGCGGCGGCATCATCGTCATCGGCTTTCTCGCGCTCGGCGGCGTCACCTGGTTCGCCAAGAAGAAGATCGACCAGTTCGCGGAGAATCCCACCTTCAACGCCGCCAAGCTGGTGGTGAAGATGAATCCGGAGCTGGAGCTGGTCAGCGCCGACGAGAAGAACAGCACGCTGACCATCAAGAACAAGAAGACCGGCGAGGTGGTGACCATCAACGCCGAGGACGCCAAGAACGGCCATATCGAATTCAAGACCAAGGACGGGACCTCCGTCTTTGACGCCTCGGGCCAGAAGGGCACGATCAAGGTGACGACCGACAAGGGCGAGACCGCCACCTTCGGCGCCGGCACGCCGCAGAACCTCCCGGCGTGGCTGCCGGTCTATCCGGGAGGCACGGTCCAAGGAACCTACGATACGACCAACGCCGAAGGCCGCACGGCGGCGTTCAGCGTCACCACCAAGGATGCGCCCGACAAGGTGCTCGACTACTACGAGTCGCAGCTCAAGTCCGCCGGCCTCAAGGTCGAGAAGACCACCATCTCCGCGAACGGCCAGAACGGCGGCACGGTCACCGCCACCAGCGACGACCAGAAACGGCAGGCGGGCGTCATGGTCGGCAGCAGCAACGAGGGGACGACGGCCACCATCACCTTCACGGACAAGAAGTAACCTCTTCAGTAGAGACGCGCCGCCGCTCTCATCCCTCCCAGCGCCAGGAGGAAGAGGGCGGCGGCGAGCAGGGCCAGCAGCGTCACGGTGAATGCCGAGGGCGTCTGCCCGAGCAGCAGGGCGCCCCGCCAGGCATCCACGGTCAGCGAGAGAGGATTGACGCGCGCCACGGCGGCCAGCCAGCCGGGCATCTCGCGGTGCGGCACCAGGGCCGTGCTGGTGAAGAGCAGCGGCATGTTCACCAGGTGGACGAAGGTGGCCATCGATTCCTGGGCCCGCGCCCGCAGCGCCACCGCGCACGAGAGGCTGGAGAACGCCGCGGCGAAGAGGGTCAGGCAGAGAAGGCCCATGGCGAGCGGCGCGGACGCGAAACGCACGTCCGCTCCCAAGAGGATCGCGAGGACCAGCACGGCAAGCGCCTGCAAGAGGAGACGGAGGACGTCCGCCAGGAGCTTGCCGGCGAGGATCGCGGCCGGGCTCGCCGGAGTATTCAAAAGGCGCGGCAGGAAGCCGGTCTGCAGGTCGCGGATCCAGCCGATGCCCGCCTGCGAGGCGCCGAAGAGCACGGTCATGGCGGAGACGCCCGGCGCCAGGAAATCGAGATAGGAGGTGCCGGCCGGCAGGCCCGCGAGCGGAAAGCGATGGAAGAGGAAGCCGAAGAAGAGCATCCAGACGAGCGGCTGGCCGAGCGAGAAGGTGAGGACCGCCGGCCGGCGCCAGGTGACCGTCCAGGTGCGCCGCGCCACGGCCGCGATCGCTTCCAATAAATTCACGGCTCCCCCATCGCCGCGATCCTCCCCTGCTCCAGGATGACGACGCGGTCGGCGTGACGCTCGGCCGCCGCGAGGTCGTGCGTCACCACCGCCACGGCGCGGCCTTCCCTGGCCCGGCGCGCCAGCTCGGCCCACAGGAAATCGTTGCCTTCGGGATCGAGACCGGCCGTGGGCTCGTCGAGCAGCAGCAGCTCGGGATCGTGGATCATGCCCGCGGCGAGGTGGAGGCGGCGCTTCAAGCCTCCCGACCAGATCCGCACCGGCCGCCCGAGATGGTTTCGCAGGCCGAAGGCGTCCGCCAGGTCGCCGGTCCGGCGCGCGCGGTCTCTGCGCGCCACGCCGTAGAGCGCGGCCAGCAGGGAGAGGATCTCGCCGCCGGTCATCTCCGGATCGAGGGCCGGCTCCTGGGAGACGTAGGTGACGCGGCGGCGCAGCTCGCGGCGGCGCGGGGAATCGGCGGGCCGCGGGATGCCGAGGACTTCCACGGTTCCCGCGCTCGGCGCCAGCAGGCCGGCAAGGATGCGCAGCAGGGTGGTCTTGCCGGCGCCGTTGGCGCCGAGGAGCACGGTGAGCGCGCCGCTCGGCAGGTCGAGATCGACGTCGGAGAGCGCCCGCACCCTCGCCGCCGGGTACTCCTGGGTCACGCGACGGATGGAGGCGGCTGGCGCGGTGGGCATTCTGCGGAGTGTACTTGCTCGGCTCCGATCCCGGCGTTTTCTCCGGCCTTCAGCCCTCGTGCCGGCGGTCTACGACTGTCTTTCTCCCCTCTCTCCCTCGGGGAGAGAGGGGCCGGGGGAGTGAGGGCCGGCGGCGTGGCAACGCTGACCTGAAGGCACCAGCGGAATCGGAAACCCGATTACGGCGGCGGCGGACCGTCCTGGTTCTCGCTGTGGTCCGCC
>DATBGJ010000749.1:0-4016 GCA_036558045.1 Thermoanaerobaculia bacterium | reverse complement strand
AATCTCCAGGGGGACGTCAGCCTCACCGTGCGCGGCACCGTGGCGCGGCCGGTGATCTTCGGCGAGGTGGACCTCGATCCCGGCGGCACCCTGGTGTTCTCCGACAACGAGTACGAGGTGCAGCGGGGGACGCTGACGTTCAGCAATCCCAACCGCGTCGATCCGGTGATCGATCTGGTGGCGCAGACGGAGGTCCAGGGGTTCACCATCACCCTCAACCTCGGCGGCACGCTGGAGCGGCCGGACATCAACTTCGCCTCGGACGCCAACCTGGCGGACCTCGAGATCGTGTCGCTGATCGCCACCGGCCAGCGCCCCGGGGAAGGCCCCCTGCCGGAGGATCGGACCGAGGAGGAGATGGCGCCCAACCTGGCGGCGCGCCAGTTCCTCTATGGCCAGGCGGCCTCGGCCATCTCCCGGCGCGTCGGCAACATCTTCCGTTTCGACCGCTTCCGCATCGATCCCGTGGTCGAGGCCGGCCAGCCGGTCTCGGGGATCGGCGTCACCGTGGGCAAGCGCCTCTCGCGGGACGTCTTCGTCACCTACTCCACCGAGCCCGGCACCAACCGGCAGTACATCGTCCAGGTGGAATGGCAGCTCCGCAAGAACGTCACCCTGGTGCTCACCCAGGCCGGCGACGGCAGCTACGCCGTCGATACCCAATGGCGGCGGCGGTTCTGAGGGGGTGGAGTAGATTGAGCGATCTGCCTTTCGAGACCTCACCCCCTGTCCCCCTCTCCAGCGGAGCTGGAGAGGGGGGACGCAGGCGAAGGGGCTTTGCCGTAGGGTGCGCTATGCGCACCGTCAGGCGTTCTCGGTGCGCACAGCGCACCCTACAGGCTTCGACGGTTCGAAATCGTCCCCCCTCGCCCGTCAGGGAGAGGGGGACAGGGGGTGAGGTCTCGAAGGGCAGGACGCTCGCTCTACCTCCGCCCTCGCGCCTCGCATTCTGGCTGGTTCTGGCCCTGCTCGCCGCGGGACGGGCCTGGGCACAGACCGAACCCGCCCCCGAAACCCTCGCCGGCACCGGCCCCCTCGTCACCGCCGTCGAGGTGCGCAGCGACGCGCCGCTCGACGAGTCGCTGGACGTCGAAAACCTCGTCGAGACCGAGGTGGGCCAGCCGCTCTCCGCGGAGCGCATCCGCCACACCCTGCGCAACCTCCAGGCCACCGGGACCGCGGCGGAGATCGAGCTCTATACCGAGGACGATCCGGCGCGCGGCGGCGTCGTGGTGGTGATCGTCTTCCGCGCCGTGGTGCTGGTCGAGGCGGTGCGCATCGAAGGCGAGCTGGGGCTGCCGCGCGACGACCTGCGGCGCGCCGTCCCGCAAGCGGCAGGCGAGCCGCTCGCCGAGGAGAAAGTGCTGCAAGGAGTCTACGATCTGCAGGACCTCTACCAGCGCAGCGGCTACTTCCAGGGCAAGGCCCGCGTCTCCGTGCAGACGGACGAAGCGCGGCGGCGGGCGGTGGTGACCTACCAGGTGAACAGCGGCGCCCGGGCCACCATCGGCACCATCGCCTTCGACCATCCCGTCGATCCCTTCGCGCCCGCCGCCCTGGTGCACGAGCTGCGGCTCAAGCCCGGCGGCTTCTTCCGCCGGCAGACGGCCCGCGAGGACGCCGAACGGCTGCAAGCCTGGCTCATCCGGCGGCAGCACGGCGCGGCGCGGGTGGAGCCTCCTCGGGAGGACTATGACCCGGCGACCAACACCGTCAAGCTGACCTATCCCATCGAGGTCGGGCCCAAGATCACCCTCGTCATCATCGGCGCCGACGTGAAGACGCTGCGGCGCAAGGGCCTGCTGCCCTTTCTCGGCGAGAGCGGCTACGACGAGGCCCTGGTGCTGCAGGCGGTCAACCGGCTGAAGAGCTATTACCAGGAGCAGGGCCATTACGACGTGCGCATCGACAGCGAGGAGAAGCGCAGCAACGGCGAGCTGCAACTGACGTTCCGCATCGAGCCGGGTCCCGTCTACTCCCTGCGCCAGATCACCTTCTCCGGCAACCAAGAGGTGCCGGAATCCGAGCTGCGCCAATTGATGATCACCTCCGAGCGCAGCCTCCTGCGCCGCGGCAGCGGCCGGCTCGTGCAGCACGAGCTGGACGAGGACGTCGACAACCTGCGCCGCTATTACGCGCTCCACGGGTACCTCAGGGCCGAAGTGGGGCCGCCTCAGGTGGAGAAGCAGGGCGGCGACATCCGCCTCGTCATCCCCATCACGGAAGGGCCGCGCCAGCGCGTGGTCAGCCTGACCTACGAGGGCGCCGAGAACCTGGACATCGGTGCGCTCAAGGAGAACCTGCCGCTCAAGGAAGGCGAGGGATTTCACCCCATTCTCCTGGAGAGCCTGCTCGACGCCATCCGCGCCGAGTACGCGGCCCGCGGTTACGTCCAGGCCCAGGTCTCGGCGCGAGAGGACTGGAATCCGGACCACACGCTCGTGGACGTCGCCGTCCAGATCCTGGAAGGGCCGCGGCAGGTGGCGGACCACGTCGTCGTGCGCGGCAACGAGCGCACCACGGGCGACGTGATCCGCCGCTCGCTCGACCTGAAGAAGGGCGACCCCATCAGCGACGTCAAGCTCCTGGAGGTGGAGCGCAACCTCTACCGCCTCGGCATCTTCTCGCGGGTGGACGTCGAGCTCATCCGCGCCGATCTCGACACCACCGACCGCGACGTGCTGGTGCGCGTCGAGGAGGGCAAGCCCCGCACGCTCATCTACGGCATCGGCTGGGACTCGGTGGACAAGGTGCGCGGCCTCTTCGGCTTCAACCACAGCAACGTCGCCGGCCGCGCCTACAGCATGCGCACGGACCTGCGCTGGAGCGAGCGCAACAGCCGCTTCCGCGTCGTCTTCAACCAGCCTTATCTCGGCGAATATCCGGTCTCCCTCACCTCCACCGTGTTCTACGAGGAGGAGGCCCGGCGGCAGGAGCAGCCGTACGACGTGACGCGCTACGGCGCGCGCAGCGAGGCGGCGCGGGTGTACGGCAACCGCCGGGTCAGCCTCGCGCTCGACTACCACAACGTCGAGCTGAAGAACATCGATCCGAGCGTCGTCTCCAACGAGATCGAACGGCGCAACCAGCCCTACCAGATCACCAGCCTGGTGCCGACCTTCTTCTGGGACCGCCGCGACGATCCGATCTCCACCACGCGCGGCTGGAGCACGCTGCTGCAGCTCCAGTACGCCTTCCCCGCCTTCGAGACCGACACCGAATTCCTCAAGCTGTTCGTGCAGCAGACGCATTTCTTCGATCTCGGCCATCAGAACGTGCTGGTGGCGAGCGCGCGCTTCGGCGGCATCGAGCCGTTCAAGAAGCTCGCCCCGGTGGAGGACGATCCCCTGGCGGGGTTTCCGAGCCGCAACATCCCCATCCCCGAGCGCTTCGTCGCCGGCGGCGACTCCAGCCATCGCGCCTACGGCTTCCGCGAGCTGGGCATCCGAGGGGAGACCCTGCTGCCGAAGGCGAGCGGCAACGGCTTCGTGCCGGTGGGCGGCGACGGCCTCTTCCTCTTCAACCTCGAGTACCGCTTCCCGCTCTTCGGCGACTTCGGCGGCACGGTCTTCTTCGACACCGGCAACGTCTGGGCCGACTGGCGGTCGATCAATCTCGGCGAGCTCAAGCACGGCGTGGGGCTCGGGGCGCGCTACCTCTCGCCGCTGGGTCCCATCCGCGCCGGCGTCGGCTGGAAGCTCAACCGCGAGCCCGGCGAGCCGGCCTACGAGTTTTTCGTGAATATCGGGAATCCGTTCTAGGATATCGACTCCATGGGTGACGCTCCTGAAATCGTCATCGTGGAGCACAGGCTTGATCGCGCCGAGCTGGCGCGTCTGGTCCACCTCTACTTCGACGACATGGTCAAGTATGTGGTCGATATCGAGCGACGAATCGCAGCGGTGGGAGGAGGGCTCCATGCGGATGCAGAGAACCTTCTTCTGGAATCCGGGAGCCGCCAGAGCGACCTCTGGGGAGCCAACTACTATCCTGGAAAGGATCGGGACGCCTGCATC
>DATBGJ010000748.1:0-3501 GCA_036558045.1 Thermoanaerobaculia bacterium | reverse complement strand
CGCCGAGGTGCAACGCCGGTTCGGGGTTGAGAAGAAGTAACCCGGCCCTACAGCGCCGTCCGGATCGTCCAGAGATCGGGGAAGAGGGGCTTGAAGAGCGTGTTCTTCAGGTACTCGACGCCGGCCGAGCCGCCGGTGCCGATCTTCATGCCGATGGTGCGCTGCACCATCTTCACGTGGCGGTAGCGCCACTCCTGGATTCCCTCGTCGAGGTCCACCAGCCGCTCGCAGACGTCGCGGTTCCACGGATCGGTCTTGTAGATGCGCACCAGGATCTCGCGGATGCTCGCGTCTTCGAGCGGCGGCTCGCCGACGTCGCGCTCCAGCGCCTCTTGAGGAATCTCATAGTGGTTGAGCGCCAGGAAATGCAGGAAGGATTGGTAAACGCTCGGCTGCCGCAGCCGCTCCTCGATGCGGCGGCGCTCGTCGCTGCCCTCGGGCATCCGCTCCGCCACGCCCGGCGCGCGATGGCCGAGGACGACCTCCAGCTCGCGGAACTGGAACGACTGGAAGCCGCTCGCCGTGTCGAGCCGGTAGCGGAAGGACGAGAACGAGACCGGCGTCATGGTCTCCAGGATGTCCACCTGCGCGACCAGGGTCTTGAAGATGGTGAGGATCCGCTTCAGGGTGGCGAGCGCCGTCGGCCGGTCGTTCCCTTCGAGAGCGCGGCGCAGCCGGTCCGTCTCGTGGAGGACCTGTTTGAACCACAGCTCGTAGACCTGATGGATGACGATGAACAGCATCTCGTCGTGGTCCTCGCCTCCCGACGCGGGCGTCTGGAGGTCGAGGAGCTCGCCGAGACGGAGATAGCTGGAGTAGGTGACCAAAAAGGCGCTCCTCGCCGTACTCTACTCCCGCCCCACCGCTTCCGGCGCCCGGCCGAGGTCTCCCGGCAGGTCGGCGATGGCGTAGGCGACGGCGGTCCAGGAGGCGACGTTCTGGTCGAGGTCCTTTGGATCGATCTTGTCCAGGGTGTCGTTGGCGGTGTGGTGGTAGTCGAAGTAGTAGGTGCCGTCCTGGCCTAGCGCGATCACCGGCACGTGGGCCGGAGCGAGAGGACCGAGGTCCGCGCCGCCGCCGGAGTCGTTGGTCCCCTGCTCCACTCCCAGCAGCTTCGCCAGCTCGGCGACGACCGGCAGCCTGGCGGGATCCACCCGCGAGGAGATGCGAAAGACGCGGCCGGAGCCGAAGTCCGACTCGCCGGCCATGACGTGACGCGCCAGCTCGTCCTTGTGCGCTTCGGCATAGGCCCGCGCCCCCGAGAGGCCGAACTCCTCGTTGGCGAAGAGGATGACGCGGACGGTGCGGCGCGGCTTCTTCGCCAGCTCGCCGATGCGCCGCGCCGCCTCGATCACGATGCCGCAGCCGGCGCCGTCGTCGATGGCGCCCGTGCCCAGGTCCCAGGAGTCGAGGTGGGCGCCGAGCAGCACGATCTCCTCCGGCTTCTCGCGGCCGGGGATCTCGCCGACGACGCTCGCCGTCTCGACGTCGGGCAACTTCTGCGCGCCGAGCTTCAGGCGGAAGGTGACCGGCTTGCCGGAGGCGATCTCGGCTTCCAGGAGGTCGGCGTCCGGATTGGAGAGCGCCGCCGCCGGGATCTGCTTCACGCCCTCCTGATAGCGCATGGCGCCGGTGTGGGGAGTGCGGTTGTTGTCCGTGCCGATCGAGCGGATCAGCACCGCCGCCGCGCCGAGCTTGGCCGCCCGGGAGGCGCCGGCGCCGCGTACGGGGACCGCGCGGCCGTACCCCGAGCCGTCCTTGGCCCGCTGCATCTTGACGTTGTAGAAGACGATCTTCCCCTGCACCTGGGCTGGATCGAGCTGGTCCACGGCGTCCAGTGAGGGCACCTCGATCACCGGCGTCTCGATGCCCTCCTCCGGTGTGCCGACGCTGCCGCCGAGCGCCGCGAGATGAACCGGCTGCGGATACGGCGCCACGATCTCGCCGGACTCGGCGCCGCGCACCCAGTGCGGCACCGTGGCCTTCTCCGCATGGACGTTCTGGAAGCCGAGAGCCTTCAGCGTCCGCAGTCCCCATTCGACCGCGGCGTCGTGAGCCTTGGAGCCCGCCGGCCGCGGCCCCACCTCCACCGTCAACGAGCGGACGATGTCGTAGGCCCGGGTGCCGGCGAGGGCGGCCTGGTGGAGAGCGGCGGCGGTAGCGCGGACGTCGGCGGGGAGAGCGGCGGGAGTTTCCTGGGCCTGGCAGGCGGCCGTGGGAAACAGAGTGGCGGCAAAGAGCGTCGAGGCAAGAACGAGCCGTCCTGCCCGTGAAGCCCTCACCTCCCCGGCCCTCCTCTCCCTCTGGGAGAGGAGGGAAAAAAGCGGAGAAAGATGTCTTTTTCTTTCCCCTCTCTCCCTCTGGGAGAGAGAGGTCAGGGGAGTGAGGGCTTCGGAGGGCATACCGCTCCGGTCGTCTCCTACGCCGCCACCGCCACCGGCAGCCGCTTCATCTGCCGCAGGGTCTGCTTCCACTCGTCGAGGGCGGTCTCCAGGGCGCGATAGGTCAGGCCCAGGCGCGTCTCGAGCGGCAGGTGCTCCTCGTCGCCGGTCTTCGGCTTCCGGCGCTGCAGCGAGAGCAGGTCGTGGAGCGCGGTCTGCAGCGAGGCGTACTTCTCGTGCAGGCGGGCTTCCTGGTGCTCGCGGAAGTCCTGCACCACCTTCTGCAGCCGCTCCTTGGCACGCTCGAACTGTATCTCGATCTTGGCCTTGAGGATCGCGGCCTCGGGAGCGCGGCGGAGGTCCCGCGCCAGGCGCAGGCGCGCTAACACCCAGATCATCCACTTGGCCGGATCGAACTGCCACACCTTGACGCCGTTACGGTAGTCGAAGGGGAAGCTGTGATGGTAGTTGTGGTAGCCCTCGCCGAACGCCAGCACGGCCATGACCGGGCTGTCGCGCGCGCTGTGCTCGCGGCTGTAGGTCTGGCGGCCGATCATGTGGCAGAGGCTGTTGATGAAGAACGTGCTGTGGTGGCTCATCACGATGCGCAGCACGCCGCCGATCAGCAGGCAGCCGAGCACATGGCCGGTAGCGAGACCCACGGCGAGCGGAATGCCGGCGGCGACGCCGATGGCGATCCACACGTAATAGCGGTTCTGCCAGCGCACGAGGGGGTCCTCCGCCAGGTCACGCACGACGCTAGGCGGCGGAGGTTCGATGTCGAAGAAGATCCACCCGATGTGGGCCCACCAGAAGCCCTTCTGGATGTTGTACGGATCGCGTTCCTCGTCGACGTGGGCGTGGTGGACGCGGTGGTCGGCGGACCAGTTGAGGACGGAGTTCTCGAGCGCTCCGGCGCCGAACACCAGGAAGAAGAGCCGCACGGGCCAGGCCGCCTGATAGGTCTTGTGGGCGAACAGCCGGTGATAGCCGGCGGTCACCGAGAGGCCGGTGAAGACATAGAGAACCAGGAACGTCACCGCTTCCGGCCAGCCGAGGCCGTTCTTGAGGAGATACCAGGGGGTGCCGACGAGCGCGACGAGGAAGGTTCCCAGCAGGA
>DATBGJ010000747.1:0-3908 GCA_036558045.1 Thermoanaerobaculia bacterium | reverse complement strand
GCGGGAAGGCGTAGATCCCTTCCACCCAGAGCTGCGTGGGATTGCAGAAGCGCTGGCTGACCGTGGTGCGGGCCACCAGGCCGGCGACGTGGATGGCCACGTCGGTCGCGAGCACCGGCGCCGGAAGATAGACGCCGGCGTGGACGGTCTTCAGCAGCAGCCGGCCCTGCTGGACGTCCGCCATGCGCACGGGCGCCGGCAGCGTCGAAGCGCAGGGCCCGCCGGCCGCGGCGTCGTTCAGGGTGTCGGGCTCCGGCAGGCCGATGGCGCCCGCGGAGGCGTCGGCGTCGGGGGCGGCGGCGATGGCCGGGTCTTCAGGAGCCTCCTGGGAGAGGGCGATGGAAGGGACGAAAAGGATGACAAGGACGAAAAGGATGGGGAAGAAGGTGGGTTTTCGCATGGGCGGCATCCCAACAGCGAGGCTTGCCGGCGGCGGGGCGTGGTCGAGGAAGGACGAAGGCGGAATGTGGCAGAACTTGGGCATTTGGCCGCGCCCTCTATTCAGGCCTCCGCGCCTGAAGTAGATTGGTTTTCGTGAAATCCGCGACCGTGGCTCTGGTCGACGACGAGCCGAACATCCTGGAGACCGTCGGCTTCGCCCTGCGCCGCGAGGGCTACCGGGTGGACGCCTACCCGGACGGCCTCTCGGCCTGGCAGGCGTTCGAGGAGCGGCTGCCGGACCTCGCCGTGCTCGACATCCTGATGCCGCGCATGGACGGCCTCGAGCTCTGCCGGCGGCTGCGCGCCGAGTCGGAGACGCTGCCGATCCTCTTCCTCACCTCCAAGGACGAGGAGTTCGACCGCGTGCTCGGCCTCGAGCTGGGAGCGGACGACTACCTGGTGAAGCCGTTCTCGATGCGCGAGCTGGTGGCGCGCGTGAAGGTGCTGCTGCGGCGATTGGCGCTGCTGCAGGACCCGGACCGCGCCCGCGCGGAGGACCTGCTCGCCGTCGGCTCGCTGCAGCTCGACCTCGCCCGCTATCAGGCCTCGTGGAGCGGCCGGCCGATCCCGCTCACCGTGCGCGAGTTCCGCCTCCTGCTGGCGCTCGCCCGCCATCCCGGCCACGTCAAGACGCGCGACCAGTTGATCGAGGAGGGCTATCCGCACGAGACCTATCTCGCCGAGCGGACGATCGACAGCCACATCAAGCGGCTGCGGCGCAAGTTCGCCGAGGTGGCGCCGGAGCTCGATCCGATCGAGACCGTCTACGGCCTCGGCTACCGCTTCCGCACCGAGTGAGAGACCTCGACCCCCTCCGCCCCGCGCGGTCGGCTTTCGAACGGTTGCGCCGCGCCACGGCGTCGATCTCGATCCGCCTCGCCGCCTTCAACATCCTGCTCGTCGTGCTGCCGGCGGCGGGCTTCCTCTACCTCAACACCTACGAGGAGCAACTGCTGCAGGCGCAGGAGCGCTCGATGGTGCAGCAGGGCCGCGTCCTCGCGGCCGCGCTCTCCGGCCGCGGCGAGCTGGAGGCGGCCGAAGCCGAAGAGGTGCTCGTGCAGCTCGGCCGGCGGACGACGGCGCGCCTGCGCGTCTTCGACGTCCACGGCAAGGCCATCGCCGACTCCAGCCTGCTCGGGCCGCGGCGCGAGCCCGACGAGGGCGCCTCGGGCTCGGAACCCGACCCGCGGACCAATTTTCTCTACCGGCTGGGGGCCGGAGCCTTCGCGCTGCTCAACCGGCTGCTCGGCCGCGAGCCGGTCCCGGAACGTTACGAAGGTGGAACGTCCTCGCCCTCGGACCTCGGCGTCGATGTAGCCCTCGCCGGCCGCTATGGCTCCGCGACGCGCAAGACGCCGGGCCAGCGCTCGATCACCCTCTACAGCGCCATCCCGATCACGAATGAAGGCAAGGTGGTGGGAGCCGTGCAGGTGTCGCAATCCACGCTGCGCCTGTTGCGCGACCTCTACGAAGTGCGGCTCGCCATCTTCGAGGCCTTCCTGGCGTCGGTGTTGATCGCGGTCGTGCTGACGCTCTTCGTCGCCGGCACCATCGCGCGGCCTCTGCGACGGCTGCGGCGCGAAGCCAACGAGCTGCTCGACCGCCGGGGGCATCTCAAGGGGCGGTTCACCGGCTCGAAGCGGCTGGACGAGATCGGCGATCTGGCGCGCGCCCTGGCGGAGCAGTCGCGGCGGCTGGGCGATCACGTGAGCTTCATCGAATCGTTCGCCGCCGACGTGTCGCACGAGTTCAGGAATCCCCTGGCGTCGATCCGCACCGCCACCGACATGCTGGCCGAGAGCGAGTCGCCGGCGGATCGCCAGCGCTTCCGGCTGATGGTGGAGGCCGAGGTGGCGCGCCTGCAGAGGCTGCTCTCGGCGGTGCGCGAGATCACCCGCATCGACGCGCAGATCGACGCCGAGGCGCCGGAGCCGGTAGCGGTGGACAAGCTGGTCGCCGATCTCGTCGAAGGCTTCCGCCGCCGCGTCGCCGACGGCCGCGTGCGCTTCCTGCTCGATGCGCCCGGCGAGCCGTTGACCGTCCTCGCCTCACCGGATCGCCTGGCGCAGGCCTGCGAGAACGTGCTCGACAACGCGCTCTCCTTCTCGCCTCCGGCGTCCACCATTCGGGTGAGCCTGGCGCGCGAAGGCCCGGCCGCCGTGCTCACCATCGCCGACCAGGGACCGGGGATCCCGCCCGAGCATCTCGCCCGCGTCTTCGACCGCTTCTTCAGTTACCGGCCCGACGATCCGCTGGCCCGACGCGACCACGCGGGCCTGGGTCTGGCGATTGTGAAAGCGATCGTCGAGGCGTACGGCGGGTCCGTGTCAGCCGCGAACGGCAGCGGGGGTGGGGCGGTGTTCACGGTTCGGCTGCCGTTGGCGGCTGGGATATGACGTCCCTTTACGAGCGATTCCGACGACGAGTCAACCGGAGGCGGTCTCGGGGAGCGCACTTGATAGGCACGGTGATTTGCCGTACACTAGGGGCGTGTTAAGGAAGGTTCGCATGCCAAGCTCAGCACATCGTAAACCATCTGCCGATCGCGAGCTCAAGAAGGAACGGCTAGAGCTGCGTGTATCCTCCTCAGCCAAGCAGCTCATCCAGCGCGCAATGGCAGTCTCGGGGCTCACAGCCGGGGACCTCGCCTATGAGGGCGCTCGGCGGATTCTCGACGATCATGAACGGATGGTGTTGATCGGTGCGGACAGGGAGGCCTTCCTCGAGGCCATTTTGAATCCACCTGAGCCTACCGAGAAGCTCGTAAAGGCGATGAGGCGCCATCGGGCACTGCTAGGTTGAGCTGCCTTGAGCCTGGTGATCGAGCCGCTCGGGAAGCATCATGCCCGAGGGGGATTCTCGTGCGGTCAGCCTGATCTCGACGCCTGGTTTCGGTTCCGCGCCAGCCAGGATGAGAAGCGAAACGTCGCCAGGGTCTTCGTCGCCGTCGATACCGAGCTGGGCGTGGTTGGCTTTTACAGCCTGAGCTCTCTTTCTCTTTCGTTGGAGGATCTGCCCGAGGACATTGCCCGCAAGCTGCCGCGCTATGACGCCATCCCTGCCGCCTTGATCGGTCGGCTGGCACGCGACGAGCGGGTGCGAGGCCGAGGCGTGGGCGAGCTTCTCCTGGTCAACGCGATCCGCCGCATCTTGGGAGCGGGGCGCATCCTCGCCGTCTTTGCCATCGTGGTGGACGCCAAGGACGAGCGCGCTTCGGACTTCTACAAGGCGTTCGGGTTTCAGCCATTCCCGCTACGGCCACAGCGGCTGTTTCTCCCTGCGGCTACCGCGGCGGCTAGCGTTGGGATGCCGTGACGATAGATCCTTATTGACCCTGCCGGTGTGTGCCGAGCCCGCTCCGCCGATGGCGTGCCCGCTCGCAGTAGAATCCGGCGAAGAATGCGGCGCTCGGCTTCGGCATCGTGGCGTTGGGGCTGCCGCTAGCCCGGCGAGCCGGACACTCGTTC
>DATBGJ010000746.1:0-2997 GCA_036558045.1 Thermoanaerobaculia bacterium | reverse complement strand
GCGGCGGTCAGATCGAATCCCGCCAGAGCTTTTTCCTGATCGGTGCGCATCAACTTGCGGAATTCGCGATCCACGACCATTTTGCCCAGTATCTGCTCAACCGCGGCCTGGCTCATCGCGCCTACCCTCCTTTCTTGGAATTCGAAGATTCTAGCCGAGGGCAATGCCGAGGGCAAGCTCGGTTACACGACCTCCACCCACTCCAACTCCACCCCCGGGTCCTGCAGGATGCGCCGGGCGATGCGCGTGAAGGTCTCCCCGATGTCGGTGACGCAGAAGTGGTGGGCTGCCGGCTGCGCCGCTTCGAGATGGCGCTCGGCAAGGCCCCCAGCCACCATCTCGGCCACCGCCTCGGCGGAGTCCACGAGCGTCACCTCCGGCCCGGCCACCCGCCGCAGCACCGGGACGAGCAGCGGATAGTGCGTGCAGCCGAGCACCAGGGTGTCGACTCCGGCGTCGAGGAGGGGGCGGAGATAGCGCTCGGCCACCGCCTCGGTGATGGGATCGTCGTGCCAGCCCTCCTCCACGAGCGGCACGAAGAGCGGGCAGGGACGGCTGAGGATCTCGAGTTCGGGACGCAGCCGCCGCAGGGCGCGCGGGTAGGCGTCCGAACGCACCGTCGCCTCGGTGGCGATCACTCCCACCTTGCCGCGGGAGACCGCCGCCGCCTTGCGCGCTCCCGGCTCGATCACCCCCCAGGTCGGCAGGTCGTGCATGTCGAGGTCCGGCAGGGCGAGCGCCGAGGCCGTATTGCAGGCCACCACCACGGCCTTGACGCCGCGCTCGGTGAGGAACTCGATGTTGCGCCGGGTGTAGCGGCTGACGGTCTCGCGCGACTTGCTGCCGTAGGGCAGGCGGGCCGTGTCGCCGAGATAGAGGATGGACTCGCCCGGCAGCCGGCGGCGCAGGGCCGAGACCACCGTCAGCCCGCCGACGCCGGAATCGAAGACTCCGATGGCGTCGATCATCGCGCCGCGCCGGCCGCGGCCGCCGCGCGGTCCGGAATGAGGGGACGCGAGAGATCGAGGTGGCCGGAGAACGTCTCCCGCTGGGCGCCGTTCCACAGCAGCGCGACGCGCGAGGCCTGAGGCACGTTGAGGGCGACCGAATCCACGATGCTGTACACCCGCTGGATCTCCTCCGTCGAGCCGCCCGCCGGCGGATCCGGCTGGTCCGCCGAGCGCAGGTCCACGTAGGCCACGCCGTCGCCGCCGAGTTGCACGCTGCCGAGCGTCACGCCTTCCGGAAAGGGCCGCGCGAGCCCCGGGGTTCGCGGGCCCGCCAGCAGAGCCTCCACCACCTTGCGGATGCGATCCTTCGGCGCCTCGGTGACCTGCAGCTCGCGCGGCTCGGCGCGCAGGCCGCCGCCGGCGGCGGGGAAGTAGAGGTTGAACCCCACGCGCACGCCGGTCTGGCCGCCGGCTTCCGGCCCGCCGGCGCCGAACCGCTGGTGCGCCCGGCCGGAGAGCCACCACCACAGCCCGCCGCCCACGAGCAACGCCAGCGCGAAGCCCAGGACGAAGCTCGCCGCACGGCGGCTCATCGATGTCTACCCATGCGCGCGGGAGGCTTGGCGGGAGGGGCCGCGGCGCCCGGCGCCGCCGGCTGCCCCGGAGAAGGCGGCGCGGGCGCGGGCGGTTGACCCGCGGAGGGCTGCGCCGGCTCCGGCCGGTTCTCCACCAACGCCTTGTAGTGCCCGACGGCCCGTGCCAGCGCGTCGACGAGCTGGTCGCGGTAGGCGGAGTCCTGGAGCTTCTTCTCCTCCTCCGGATTGCTGAGGAAGCCGAGCTCCACGAGCACGGCGGGCATGGTGGCCCCCATGAGCACGCGGAAAGGAGCCTGCTTGACGCCGCGGTCCTTGAGCTGCAGGGTCTGGTTCAGCTCGCCCTGGATCATGTTGGCGAAGCGCTGGCTCTCGGCCATGTGGTGCGCCTGCGCCAGGTCCCAGAGAATGAGCTCCAGATCCTGCTGCGCGGCGGCGTCGCCGGCCGTGGCGGCGGAGCCCCCGGCGCCGGCGTTCTCGGCGGCGGCGGCGCGGGCGGCCCGCGGATCGGTCGCCTGCGGGCTGAGGAAGTAGGTCTCCGTGCCGTAGGCCCCGGAGCCCAGCGACGAGTTGAGATGGATCGAGATGAAGAGATCCGCCTTGTTCTGGTTGGCGATCGCCGTGCGCGTGTCGAGCTGCAGGGTGGCGTCCTCGTAGCGGGTGAGCACCACCCGCACCGCCAGGCGCTGTGCCAGCTTCGCCTCCAGCTCGCGGGCGAGCTGCAGCGTCAGCTCCTTCTCGGGCACGCCGTTCGGGCTGATGGCCCCGGTCTCCGAGCCGCCGTGCCCGGGATCGATGACGATCGTGTGCACGCCCGGCGCCCCGGTGGGCGGCCGCAACGGCGTCGTGGGCGTCTCGACGGCCGAGGTCTCGTGAACGTCGAAGACCAGCCGGAAGGGGTTCTGCAGGATGTAGCTCTCGGCCTGCGCGCCGGGAGCGAGCTGGATGCGCAACTGCTGCGGCTCCACGGTGACGCCCTGCACCAGCGGATCCTGCACGGCCTTCGGCGGCACGGGCGGGGTGAGCCGGTCGGCGAGCATCCGCACCAGGATGAGCTCCGGCTGCGGCCGGTCGAGCTGATAGCGCGGCTCCTCGGAGAACTGGAGAACCACCGTCGTCATCCCCTGCAGGTGCACTACGTCGTAGGAGACCGCCATCTCGCGGCTCCCCCGCCGCGCGATGGTCAGCCGGTTCGTTTCGGGATGCCATTCGACCGTGTAGCCGAGCAGCTCGCCGAAAGTGCGGCGCAGGAAGTCCGCCGGCACCTGGAGCCCGCCGTCGCCGGGAGCCGGCGGCTGCGAGAGCGAGTAGATGGCGTCGCCCACGGTGATGATGGCGTTGCCGGGGCCGATCACCACGTCCTTCTCGCCGATGCGCAGCGTCACGCTCTCCCCCGTCTCGTCGCTCGTCACCTTGCCGCCGAGGGCGTCCACCAGGGGCATGAGGCCGAACAT
>DATBGJ010000745.1:0-6383 GCA_036558045.1 Thermoanaerobaculia bacterium | reverse complement strand
TTCCAGCCGCCCCTGCTCCTTTTTCTTGCCATGACGCAGGCTTCCATGATCAAACGGACCTTATGGGCTCTCCTCCTCGCGCCGAGCGTCCTCCTCGGTACTCTGGAGCTGCATCCCCGCGGAGAGACGCTCCATACGGCGGAGGCTCCCGCCGAGCATTCCTACTCTCTCAGCGCCAAGCATCCCGGCCAGCCGGCCCACTTCGAAGCCAGCCAGGAGGCCCAGCGGCCGGTCTGCCCGTTCTGCATCCACCAGATGCAGACGCACGGCGCGCGCCTGCGCCCGGGACCGGTGGTGCCTCCGCCGGCGCCGCGGCTCGCTCCGGCTGCCGACCTCTCCTCCGCGACCGCCGGCGGCGCGCACCGTCCCAGCGGCGCCCGCGGTCCTCCTTCGTTCTCCTGATCTCCACGCCCGACAGCTTCGCGTATTGACCCGTTCGGAACGGAGCCGGCCTCGCAGCCGGAGCTCAGGAGAAGAAGACTATGAATCGTGGACATGCTTTGCCGCGGGCGGCCGTCTGGCTGCTCGCTCTGGTCATCGGCCAGGCGGCCTTGTATCCGGCCCTGGCCCAGCCCGCCGCGGGAACTCTCGCCGGCAAGGTGACGACGCTGAACGGCCAGCCGGTCGCCGACGCCGAGGTGCGCGTCGTGGAGCTGAACCGCCGCACGGCCGTGGACGGCGAAGGGAATTTCCGCTTCGAGAACGTCCCGCCCGGCAGCTACCTTCTGGAGGGCCGCAGCACGCGCCTCGGCAACGCGGTGCAGCGCGTGCGCGTGGCGGCCGGCGGCACCGCCGAGGTTACGCTGGCCCTGGATCTCGCCAGGTATCAGGATCAGATCGTGGTGACGGCGAGCCCGGATCCGCGCAGCCAGGAAGAGGTCGCGGTGTCCACCACCGTGGTCGACGAGGAGCAACTGCAGCAGGAGCTCCAGCCGACGTTGGGCGAGACGCTCAACAAGGAGCCGGGCGTCTCCTCGACCTTCTTCGGACCGGGGGCGAGCCGGCCGGTGATCCGCGGCCTCGGCGGCGACCGCATCCGCGTCCTCGAGTCGGGCATCGGCACCGGCGACGCCTCCACCACCAGCCCCGACCACGCGGTCAGCGTCGATCCGCTCTCGGCCGAGCGCATCGAGATCGTGCGCGGCCCGGCGACGCTCCTCTACGGCAGCAGCGCCGTGGGCGGCGTCGTCAACGTCATCGAAGGCCGCATCCCCAGTTACGTACCCCAGGCGAGGATCGGCGGCCAGTTCGACGGGCGGGCGGGCAGCAACGCCAACGAGCGCGCCGGCAGCCTGCACCTCGACGGCGGCGCCGGCCAGCTCGCCTGGCACCTCGAAGGCCAGAAGCGCCAGACCGACGACTACGAGTCCGGCGAGGGCACGGTGGTCAACAGCGCCATCGACTCCGACGGCGCCAGCGCCGGCGCCTCGTGGATCGGCACCAACGGCTACCTCGGCGTGTCGGCGACGCGGTTCAACACGACCTACGGCAGCCCCGCCGAAGAGGAGGTCAAGATCGACCTCCAGCAGCGGCGCTACGACCTGCAGGGCGAGATCAACCAGGGCTTCGGTTTCCTGCGCGGCCTCAAGGTGCGCTTCGGCAAGACCGACTACGAGCACGTCGAGCTCGAAGGCGGCGAGGTGGGCACCCGCTTCCTCAATGATAGCTGGGAAGGCCGCCTCGAAGCTGTGCAGCGGCAGTACGGCTCCTTCTCCGGTTCTTTCGGGCTCCAGGTGGGCCACCGCGACTTCAGCGCCATCGGCGAGGAGTCCTTCGTGCCGCCCACGGTGACGAAGAACTGGGCGCTCTTCACCCTGCAGGAGCTGGGCACCGGAGCGTTGCGCCCGCAGGTGGGCCTGCGCTACGAGAAGCAGACGGTGGACGCGGAAGTCGAGGAGGGAGTGAACAACCGCCAGCTCAGCGGCGTCTCCGGCTCCCTCGGCCTCATCTGGCTGCCGGGAGAGACCTACAGCCTCTCCGTTTCGGCGTCGCGGTCGGTCAAGCTGCCGAACGCCGAGGAGCTGTTCGCCAACGGTCCGCACGTGGCCACCAACGCCTTCGAGATCGGCGATCCCAACCTGGATGTAGAGACCAACCTCGGCGCCGAGCTGTCGCTGCGCAAGCGCGCGGGACGGCTGACGGGGGAGATCAACCTCTTCGCCAACCGCTTCGACGGCTTCATCTTCGAGCAGCTCACCGGCGAGGAGGAAGGTGAGGAAGAGCCTCTGCAGGTGATCCGCTTCACCCAGCGGGACGCCAAGTTCCGGGGAGCGGAGCTGAACGGGGTACTGGAGCTCTTGCACGCCGATCCCCACCACCTCAACGCCGAATTCGGCGCCGACTTCGTGCACGCCGAGCTGCGCGACACCGGCGAGCCGCTGCCGCGCATCCCGCCCCGCCGCTACCGGCTGGGCCTCCACTACCGCGGCGACCGTTTCCAGGGGCTCGTCGAGGGCGTGCGGGCCGAGCGCCAGGACCGCATCTCCGAATTCGAGACCGCGACGCCCGGCTACACGCTGCTCAACGCCAATCTCGGCTACCGGCTGATCGCTGGCAACGTGATCTACGACCTGCTGCTGCGCGGCAACAACCTCACGGACGAGCTGGCCTTCAACCACGTCTCTTTTCTCAAGGAAGTGGCGCCGCTGCCGGGCCGCGATGTGAGCCTGGCGCTGAGGGTGTCCTTCTAGCTTGTCGTTCGAGCCGCAGGAGAGGGGTCCGTCTCCGCCGCGGGTTGGCCCGGTCGAACGCCGGCCGGGTCCGCCCACCTCCATCGGCGGGGACGGCCCCCTCGCCTGCGGCTCAGGTTTTTCGCCGGAGTCGCTGCGCCCCGGTTAAGATTGCCCCTTGTGACCGCAAACCCGCCCCTTGCCCCCACCTGGCACTGGGGAGACCCCATCGCCCCTCTTCAGGCTCTCCTTCGCCGCGGCGGCGTTCTCGCCATTCCGACCGAGTCGAGCTACGGCCTGGGCGCCGATCCGCGGAACCCGGCGGGCGTCGAGGCGATCTATCGCATCAAGGGGCGGGAGGCGGGCAAGGCCCTGCCGGTGGTGGTGGCCGGACGCGAGCAGCTCGCCCCCTTGGGGGTCAACTTGGGCGCCGGTTCCAACCTCTATATAGTGGAGCGACTTTTCGCGCTCTGGCCCGCGCCGCTGACCGTGCTGCTGCCGATCTCGAAGCCGCTGCCGGCCGCGGCCGGCGAAGACCGGCTCGCGGTGAGGGTGCCGGAGCACGCAAAGCTGCGGGAGCTGCTGGCGGCGCTGGGTCACGGCCTGACCGCGACCAGCGCCAACCGCAGCGGCGGCGAGCCGATCCTCGCTCCCGCCGCCGCCGCCGAGCTGCTCGCCGGCGAAGACGCGATGGTGGTGGACGGCGGCGTCCTGCCCGGCGGACCGCCGTCCACGCTGGTGGCAATAGAAGGAGAGGGGCTCGCGGTTCTACGGACAGGGAGATTCCCCGTCGAGCGGCTGAAGGAGACGCTCGTCCGATCGTCTACGGGAGAGTAGCAATGAGGTATCCAAGGTTCGACTCCTTAGCCCGCGCGGCCCGGTCGTTGATGGCGGCCCTGCTGTTCGCCGCGCCGCTTGCGGCGGCCTCGCCGGCCAGGGCCGCCGCGGACCGTGCCGCGGCCATCCCCGCCGGCGCGCTGCCCACGATCCCGATCGCCGAGGTCCAGCGCGGCCAGCGCGGCTATGGCCTCTCCGTCTTCGCGGGCACGGAGCCCGAGCGCTTCGACGTCGAGGTGATCGGCATCATGCGCAACGTCAGCCCCGACATCAGCTACATCCTGGCCCGCCTCACCGGCAAGGGCCTGGAGAAGAGCGGCGTGGCCGGCGGCATGAGCGGCAGCCCGGTGTTCCTCGACGGCCGCCTCGCCGGCGCCGTGGCGTTCAGTTGGTCGTTCACCAACGAGGCCATCGCGGGCATCACGCCGATCGAGTCGATGCGCCAGCTCTCGGGCCTCAAGCCGCTGGCGCTCACGCCTCCGCCGCCTCCCGTCAAGCTCTCGGACCTCCTCGCCGGCCGCGTGCCGCAGGACTTGCTGACCACCCAGATCGCCAAGCTCCAGCCGCGGTTCGTGGAGGGCGCCACGTCCGCCGTGCAGTGGGCGGCTTCCGGCTTCGGCGAGCGCTCCACGGCCCTGCTGCGCCAGGCGCTCGGCAGCGTCGGCTCGGGAGGCAAGGCCGAGCCCGGCGCGGTGCCGGACACCCTCGAGCCCGGCAGCGCTGTGGCCGTGGTGCTGGTGGACGGCGACTTCCAGCTCGCCGCCTATGGCACGGTGACGGACCACTACGGCGATCAGGTGCTCGCCTTCGGCCATCCCTTCCTCGGCTTCGGGCCGGTACGCGTGCCGATGGCCACCTCCGAGGTGCTCACCGTCCTCTCCAGCTCGAACAATTCGTTCAAGATCCAGAACACCGGCCGCATCGTCGGCGCCTTCGAGCAGGACCGCAAGATGGGCATCCAGGGCCGCATCGGCGCCGCGGCTCCCATGGTGCCGATGACGCTGCGCGTGGACGGCGAGCGCCCGCGCGAGTTCCACATGCGCCTCGCCGAGCTTCCCGAGTTCATGCCGCTGCTGGTGGGCAGCTCGGTGCTGGCGGGGCTGGAGTCGGCGAGCTACACGACCGGCGCGCAGAGCCTCGATCTCTCCGCCCGCCTGCGCCTCAAGCACTACGGCGACCTGGAGGTGCGGCAGAGCTTCGACGGCGACAACGCCGGCACGGACGCCGCGGCCTTCCTGCTGTCGGTCGTCGCCTATCTCTCGCAGAACACCCTGGAGAGGGTGGAGCTGGAGAACGTCGACGTGCAGCTCGACCAGACGACGCAGCCGCGCTTCGCCAACCTGGTGGGCGCCAACGCCAGCCGCACGCTGGTGCGGCCCGGCGACCGCGTGACGCTGAACCTCGATCTCGTGGCCTACCGCGGCGAACGCTTCCGCCATTCGATGAGCCTCGATCTGCCCGAGGACCTGCCGGCCGGCCGCTACTCGCTGCTGGTGGGCGACGGGGCCAGCGTCGACGCCGCGCGCCTGTCGATGGAGCCTGCCGAGCCGGTGACCTTCCGGCAGGCGCTCGAGCTGCTGCGCTCCTTTCACTCCCGGCGCGACCTGATGGTGCTCGGGGTCTACGGCGGCCCCGGCCTCTCCGTGGCCGGCGAGGTCATGCCGCGCCTGCCGGGCTCGGTGCGCTCGCTGTGGGGGGCCGCCTCGTCGAACAGCGCGGCGGTGCTGCGCTCCACCGTCGCCCAGGAGCGGCGCGAGGCCCTCGAAGTGCCGATGGAAGGCCTGGTGAGGATCGATCTGGAGGTGCGCCGGCGCGAGCCCCTGGCGGGGGAGAGTGAGGAAGGGAAGAAGGCAGGGGAGGACGCCGCGGCGGACAAGGCCTCACCAGCCCCGCCCTCTCCCAAGGGTTCGGTGAAGGATTGAGCGGTATATCGCTCCGTCTGCCCTGGTCCCCATGAATTCGAAAGGAATCTCATGACGTCGAGGATTTCCATTCCGGCTGTCCTGCTGCTCGCTCTCTCGGCCATTCCCGCCCGCGCCACCCAGGTGCGCATCTTCCAGGCGCAGAGCCAGCAGGCGTTCCTCGCCGGTACCCTGGAGGGAGTCAGCGTCGATTCCCTCGGCCGCATCCAGCTCGCGCCGCGCGTCGAGCGCCTGGCATCGCTCGCCGAGCCTTTCCTCCTCGCCGCCGCCGTGCACCCGGACGGCTGGGTGGTGGGCACCGGCAACGCCGGCAAGGTGCTGAAGATCGATCGCAAGGGCGAGGTCAGCGAGCTGTTCGCGGCGCCCGAGCCGGAGGTCTTCGCCGTCTGGGCCGACGCCGACGGCACGGTCTACGCCGGCACCTCGCCGCGCGGCAAGGTCTATCGCATCCCGCCAGGGAAGAACGCGAAAGGCGAGGTCTTCTTCGATCCCGGCGAGACCTACATCTGGGCGCTGGCCCGCGCCGCCGACGGCAGCCTGCTGGTCGGCACCGGCACGCAGGGCAAGCTCTTCCGGGTGGACGCGAAGGGCCACGGCGAGGTCCTCTACGACAGCGAGGATACGCACGTCCGCGCCGTCGAGCCGCTGCCCGGGGGTGACGTGATCGTCGGCACCGCCGGCGAGGGGCTCATCCTGCGCGTCGGCCGCGACGGCAAGGCGCGCACCCTCTACGACGCCGACGAGCCCGAGGTCGTCTCCCTCGCCGCGGCCGCGGACGGCACCTGCTACGCCGCCGTGATCTCCTCCGAAGCGAGCCTGGTGGATCAGGCCCGGGACCAGACCGGAACGGCCGCCGCACCGCCGGGCGGCGCCGCGAAGCCCGGGAGCGCCGGCCAGGGGCAAGGGCAGGTGACGGTGACCGTCGAGGCCGCCGATCAGCCGTCCGCCGCAACAG
>DATBGJ010000744.1:0-6928 GCA_036558045.1 Thermoanaerobaculia bacterium | reverse complement strand
AGTGGCTCAGCCGCCGGCAGGCGAACCTGCGCCGACCGACGGCGCGGCTCGCCGCCTGCATCCTGATCGGCGGTTTCTTGCTCTTCCGTTCCTTCAGCTACGCCTACCGCACGCTCGTTCCCAGCACCTGGACCGACGCCGGTAACACGCTGAAGACCCGGCTCGTGGCCTCGCCGACTCGCCACGTGGCTTATGAGCCGGCCAACGCGCGGATCGGGCTCTCCACGGATTGGCAGCGCGCCGCACGGACCGCGGTGCCGAGCCTGGCCGCGCTCCCTCCGGCGGTGCTCGACTTGACGGACGCCGAGGCATTTCCGCTCGCGCGGACCCAGGGACCCCAGGCGGCCTTCTATCTGAACCGGCGGCAGAGGGTAGACCGCGAATGCGTTCTGGAGATCGGGCCGCGGCTCTTCCGCAGCCGCGGCGCAACGCTCCTCCTCCTCGTCCATCCCGGGACGCCTGCCGGACATCCCGTGCAGATCGGGCTCCAGCGCTCGGCTGCTCCCCAGGAAGGCCTGAGCGGCCGGCTGCCGGCAGGCCTTGTTCCGGGAGAGGTCCTGTCGATCGAGCTCTTCCGTCCCGGGGACGCAGATTCGGCGGCCCTGACCCTACAGCCCGGGAATCGGGCTCTGCCGCTCCAATACGCCGGCCGCCGCCGCGTGAAGAAAAGGTTTTTGACGCCGCGCTTCCTCTATGAGGCTGGGATGGCCGAGATCGACGTTCCGGCTCCGTCCGGCGCCTTTCCGAGGAATTTTCAGGTACGGCTGTGGCGGTGGCGGGAGGCCGGGTGCCGGTAGGGTCGGTGAGGAGACGTCCCGCCGTCTCCGTGGTCTGCGAAGGGTCTCGTAAACGGGTTGGGACGTCTCTACGGGACCTGTTCGTCGCGGTCCTGGTCCTATCTTTGTTCCTTGCGGTTGGCTGCCGGACGGCGTCGCCGGCGTTCCGCCCGGGCGGCCTCGAAGAGGCGGATCGGCTGCTCGACGACTTCCGCGAGCGCCGCGCCTTCCCGGGCGGCGTCCTGGCGGTCGGGTATCGCGGCTCCCTGGTCCACCTCCAGCCCTTCGGCCGGCTCACCTATGACGCGGACGCGCCGGCGGTGACGGCCGGCACGCTCTACGACCTCGCGAGCCTCACCAAGGTGGTAGCCACGACGACGATGGCGATGATCCTCGTCGACGAGGGAAAGCTCGATCTGGATCGGCCGGTGCAGGCGTACTTGCCGGAGTTCCAGGGGCCGGGCAAAGAAGCGGTGACGGTGCGCCATCTGCTCACCCACTCGGCGGGCCTCGAGGCGACGGCGCCGCTCTACAAGGAGCTGCACGGCCGCGCGGCGTTCATCGAGCGCATCGAGAGGATGGATCTCGTCTATCCTCCCGGCAGCCGCTCCCTCTACAGCGATCTCGGGATCATCCTTCTCGGCGAAATCCTGGAGAAGGCGGCGGGACAATCCCTGGAGGCGTTCGCGCGCGAGCGGATCTTCGAGCCGCTCGGGATGCGCCGCACGATGTTCCGGCCGCCCGCCGAGCTGCGGCCGCGCATCGCGCCGACCGAATTCGACCCCTGGCGCGGCCGTCTCGTCCACGGCGAGGTGCACGACGAGAACACCTTCGCCATGGGCGGCGTCGCTCCTCACGCCGGACTGTTCAGCACGGCCGGCGATCTGGCGCGGTTCGCCCAGATGCTCCTCGACGGCGGCACATATGAAGGCCGTCGCATCGTCTCGCGCCCGACGGTGGAGTCGTTCACCCGCAAGGCCGGGATCCCGGACTCCGATCGCGCGCTCGGCTGGGACACCAAATCGGCCGAAGGCTCCTCCGCCGGCACGCTCTTCTCGCCGCGCGCCTTCGGCCACACCGGCTTCACCGGCACCTCGATCTGGATCGATCCGGCGCGGCGGCTCTACCTCATCCTGCTGACCAACCGGGTGCATCCCACGCGCGACAACCAGCTCATCCGCGAAGCACGGCCGGCGGTGGCGGACGCGGTGGTGCGGGCGCTTGCCGATCCTCTGGCGGGCCTGCCGGTGCGAGTGGGCTTGGAGCGCGTCGCCGCCGGCGAGACGGGAGCGCTCGCCGGCAAGCGGCTGGGCCTCATCGTCCACGCCGCCTCGGTGACGGCCGACGGCCGCCACGCCGTCGAGGTGCTGCGCGGGCGCGGGCTGAACGTCGTGCGGCTCTTCGCACCCGAGCACGGCTTGCGCGGCGACGCCGCGGCGGGCGAGAGCGTCGAGAGCGGCCGCGATGCGGTGAGCGGTCTGCCGGTGGTGAGCCTCTACGGCGAGCGTCGCAAGCCGGCGCCCGCGGATCTGGCGGGATTGGACGCGCTGGTCTTCGATCTCCAGGACGCCGGAGTCCGCTTCTACACCTATGCCAGCACGCTGATCCTCGCGCTCGAAGCGGCCGCGGAGGCGGGCATCGATTTCGTGGTGCTCGATCGTCCGAATCCGCTTGGAGGAGAGCGAGTCGAGGGTCCGGTGAGCGCGCCGCGCGACATCGTCCCGTCGAGCTTCCTCAATCTCGCCCCGGGACCGCTCGTGCACGGCTTGACGCTCGGCGAGATGGCCACCTACGTCAACGCGCGGCTCGATCGGCCGGCGCGGCTCACGGTGATTCCAATGAAGGGCTGGACGCGGCGGATGACCTGGATCGACACCGGCCGGCCCTGGGTGCCGCCGTCGCCGAACCTGCGGACCGCCGAGGCGGCGCTCGCCTATCCCGGTACGGCTCTGCTCGAGGCAACGAATGTCTCGGAGGGGCGTGGCACGGAGGCGCCGTTCCTCCTCTTCGGCGCTCCGTGGCTCGACCCCTCCGCCGTCACGGTCGCCTTGCCAGGGTTTCATTTGGAGCCGGTTTCGTTCACGCCCCGGTCCTCACCCGCCGCGCCGCATCCCAAGTATGAAGGCCAGGAGTGCCATGGTCTGCGTCTCCACGTCACCGATCCGTCCGCGGCCGATCCGTACCGCCTCGGCGTCACTCTCCTCGCCGCCCTCTCGCGTCAGCCCGGCTTCGAGTGGCGGGAGAACGGCGATGCGCTCACGCGCCTCGCCGGCACGCCGCGGTTACTCCAGGATCTGCGTGCGGGGAAGACCGTCGAGGAGATCCTCGCCGCGGACGGTGCGGATCACGCCGCGTGGCGCCGGGATCGGCAGGCGGCGTTGCTGTATCCCGAGGATCGCGTCGGGTATTGATATTGCACTTCAAGCCCGCGAAACACCGCGGGCTCGGACCCCCATGATATTGAATTTGGATGAAGACCCAGACGGTCACTGGCACGCGAGATCGAAAGTTGGATCCAACATCAATGTGGCGTTCAGAACTAACGCCAGACCCTCGTCCTCATATCGTCGAAATGATGATCGAAGGTCCAAACGGGTATCTGGAGTTGATCGGATAAGACAGCCAGGACGGCTCTCACTCGCCTTTAGCCAAATGGCGATCGTGCGCGATGCTTACGTCGTGGCGCCCGCTTCCCTTTTTGGCTGGCGTGATCGAGAAGGGCTTGCGAGCCGGTCGGAATTGTCTGGACTCCAGTCGCTTCTCGGCGAGAAAACGCCGCAACGCAACCTCGACAAGACCAGTAAGACTAGGAGGAGCATCCTGAGCCTCCATGTAGGTATTCAGCTCAGCCTCGAGATCGTCGGGAATCGTGACAGTGGCTCGTCTCATAGGCTCATTGTACACCAACTGGTGAAACTGGTGATTCCACCTCTTCCCGCGGCCACCTAAAGCTCGCCGCGAAGCCCGCGCCCACCGTCAGCAGCGATCCCACCAGGGCATACCATGGCCACGCCAGCGAGGTGGCGAAGTAGATCGCCGTCATCGCCGCGAAGCCGAAGACGAGGCCGGCGAGCGCCGCGCGCTGGCCTACCCGGCGCGTGTACATGCCGAGGAAGAAGACCCCGAGCACGATGCCGGTGGTGAAGGCGGCGATCCCCAGGACGCTGCTCACGATGGACGACTTCAACCACTGGCCGGCGATGCCCACTCCGATCTGCACCACGCCGAAGAGCACCGTGAGCGCGCGCGTCAATCTCAACTGCCGCTCGGGAGAGACATCCTTGCCCGCCAGCGGCACGTAGAGATCGTTCACCGCCACGGTGGCGCAGGAGTTGAGGGAGCTCGTCATGGCGGCGGCGAAGATGGCGCCCAGCAGCAGGCCGACGAGACCGACCGGCAGCTCGTGGAGGATGAAATGGGCGAAGACGCGGTCCGGGCGATCGAACGGCGCCGCGGGCGGATGGAGCTGATAGAAGCTCCACAGTCCGACGCCGATGAGCAGGAAGAGCGCGAACTGCGCCGCCACCGCGAGGCCGCTCACCCAGAGGGCGCGCCGCGCTTCCGGCAGGCCGCGCGCCGAGAGATAGCGCTGCACCATGAGCTGGTCCACGCCGTGCGAGGCGAGCGCGACGAACGCGCCGCCCACCAGGCCGGCCCAGAGACCGTAGGGCTCGCTCCAGTCGAGGCGGAGATCGAAGGCGCGGAACTTGCCGGCGGCCTGACCCATGGCGACGAGCTGGTGCCAGCCGCCCGGCAGCCGATGGAGGATCGCGGCGAGCGCCACCAGCGCGCCGGCCAGGTAGAGCAGGAACTGGATCATGTCGCTCCACAGCACCGCCTTCATGCCGCCGAGGAAAGTGTAGACGATCGTCGTCGCGCCGAGCGCCGCCACCGCCCACTCGATGGAGATGCCGGTCATCTCCTGCAGCACGATGGCGGAGAGGAAGAGCCGCAGGCCGTCCGCCAGGCTGCGGGTGACGATGAACAGCGCCGAGGCGGTCTGCTTGGTGGCGCCGCCGAACCGGCGGTCGAGGACCTCGTAGGAGGTGAAGAGGACGCCGCGGAAATATTCGGGCAGCAGGAAGGCGGCGATGGCGAAGCGGCCGAGGACGAATCCCAGCGCGATCTGGATCCACGTGAAGTCGCGCTCGTAGGCGAAGCCCGGGATGCTGAGGAAGGTGACGGCGCTGGTCTCGGTGGCGATGATCGAGAAGAGGATCAGCCACCACGGCTGGTCGCGCCCGCCGACCGCGTACTCCGCCACGTCGCGCGCGCCCCGGCCCAGCCACATGCCGAGCAGGACGATCCCCGCCATGTAGGCGAGGAGGACCGCGAGATCGAGGGGGCGCACGGCCGGAGAGTGTAGCGTGAGAGCACACCTTCTCAGGCGGCGGCGTCGAGATCCAGCCGGCTTTCGCTAGCGCACGAGGCGCACGAACCGGCCTATCGAAGGGACGCCCCCTGAATTCAAAATGAAAAGCAGGTAATAACCGGGAGGCGCGAGGTTGCCGTTCGCCGGAGCTTTCACGTTCAGGACACCGGCGCCGGCGGTGAAGGTCAGACCCACCAACCGCTGCTCCATGTCGAACGCATGGGTCACGGCGCCGGCCCGAATCAACACGACCGACTTGATGGCGGCCGCGTCCGGGGTGCGCACCTGAAACGACGCGCCATAGCGGACCGCTTCGGCGGAAACGCTCATGACGGCGGGACGCCTGGCGGGGCCGCCGTCGGCCTTGAACAGATACGGCGGCGAATAGATCTCGATCTCGGTCTGGTAGACCTTGCGTTGCGGGTTGCCTCCGACCGCCAACACGGTGCCATACGGCAGGAGCAGCGTGTTCGAGTGGTAGAGCCGCGGCAGCTCCATCGTGCTGGCGGAGGAGAAGGTGTTGCTCTCCGCGTCGTAGAGCTGCGCCTCTTTCACCGCCGTGGCATTGTCCTCGTCCTTCTCGGATCCGCCCGAGACGAGGACCTTGCCGTTGGGCAGCAGGGTCGCGTTCAACTGGATTCTCGCCTTCGCCATCGGCGGCCCTGCGATCCATCTCGGCGACGGCACGGACAGATCGATCAGCTCGGTGGTGTTCGTCGCGGGGCCGCCGCCGCCCAGGATCATCACCTTGGGCTTGAAACCGTTGGCCGGAGTCATCGGCAGCAGCACGGAGGTGCCATAGACCCGGTCGCGGGGAAAAATGGTGTCGGCGACCTTGGAAAACGTGCCGGCTGCGGGATCGTAGAGCTGCGAGTCGCGGTTCCAACCGGACACGAAGACCTTGCCGTTCGGCAGCAGGTGCTCGCGGGGATACAGGTTCACGCTGGCGAAGGCGGTTCCGGCGGCGACCCAGGCCGTTCCCTTCCAGATCTGCACGGTGCGATTGATCTCGCCGTTCGTATCGTTCAGGCCGGAGTAGACCAGCACGGAGCCGTCGCCCAGCACCGTGCCGGTGGGATACCAGCGGCCGCCGCTCATCTTCGGCAGGTCCACGAACTTCTCGCTCGCCGGGTCGAAGGCCGAAGCCCGGGGCTCGCCGAGGAAGGAGTCGTACCGCAGAGTGCCGCCGAGGACGAACGGCCTGCCGTCCGGCAAGATCACCATACCGTTACAGAACATGTCCCAGGAGATGGTGAAGGTCCTGATGGTGGAATTCCTGGGATCCCAGACGGCGGCCTGGAAATTCTTGTTGGCGGGATCGTTGCCGGAGCCCGCAATGACGAGCACCTTGCCGGTGCGCATCAGGGCGACGTGCACGGGGTTGATGGGCATGTTGACGGGCAGCGTGTCCCACCTGCCGTTTTGATCGGGGCGCGCCTCCACTGCCGCCCTCATCTTGGTGCTGTCGTGCATCTCCGCCGGCTCGAGGAACGGCTTTGACTGCTCCTGCGGTTCCTGTGCGTTCACGGCCAGCGCCAGCACCGCGCAGAGGATCATCGACAACCAGCCGCGCAGACCACGAGAAGACAGGCTGCCCATGCTCAGCCCTCCGACGTCGTTGAATTAGTTTCAGCGATTATACCACGGAAGAAGGAGCCGGAGGCTTCGCGGCGCGGGCGAACAGCGCGCTCGGGACGCCGATGCCGAACATATGGATGAGGAGCTGGTTGAGGAGGCTCACCGACGGCGTCAGGTCCGGCGTCCGGTGGAGCGCGGAGAG
>DATBGJ010000743.1:0-5557 GCA_036558045.1 Thermoanaerobaculia bacterium | reverse complement strand
GTCCAGCCGGTGTCGACGCCGCCGTGGGCGATGGCCCACAGGGTGAAGGCGGCGCCGACGTTGTAGACGTACCAGCTCGCGAGGTTGAGCTTCGGCATCGCCAGGTCCTTGGCGCCGATCATCAGCGGCACCAGGAAGTTGCCCAGCACCGCCGGGATGGACGGGATGAGGAAGAAGAAGACCATGATGATGCCGTGCATGGTGAACACCCGGTTGTAGGTGTCCGGCCCCATCAGGTCCCCCTCGGGCGTCAGCAGCTCGAGGCGGACCAGGGCGGCCATCAGGCTCCCCAGCGAGAAGAAGATGGTCACCGAGATCAGGTAGAGGATGGCGATGCGCTTGTGGTCGCGGGTCAGCAGCCACGACCGCACGCCGTAGACGGCGTTGAGGTAGTTGGGCCGCTCGAAGGCGGTCTCGGCCGTGGTCGGGACGGGGGATGCGCTCGTGTTCATGGCTGCTCTCGATTCTGCTGCAGCGCCGTGTCCGTGGCCTGCGCCGCGCTCGTGTCCATCGGGCCGCCCGTGCCGCCGGCCGGCGCGCTGCCCACCGGGCCGAGCGAGCGGATGTACGTCATCAGCGCGGTGAGCTGCTCCTCGCTCACCTGTCCCTGGAAGGTCGGCATCACGGGCTCCCAGCCGGCGACGAGCTTGGCCGTGGGCGTGAGGATCGACTCGCGGAGATAGGCGTCGTCGGCGACGATCGTGCGGCCGTCGGCGAGCTTGACCTGGCGGCCGTAGAGCCCTTCGAGGGCCGGGCCGCGCGCGATGCTCCCGGCGGCGCCGGCGCGGTGGCAGGTCACGCAGGCGAAGGACTGGAAGAGCTCGGCGCCGGAAGCCACCAGCGATTTGCCGGCGGCGCCGCCGGCGAGCCAGGCCTCGTAGGCCTGCGCCTCCATGACGACGACGCTGCCGATCATCCGCGAGTGCTCGGTGCCGCAGTACTCGGCGCAGAACAGGTGATAGGTGCCCGGCTTCGTCGCCTTGAACCAGATCGAGGTGCGGCGCCCCGGCACGGCGTCCTGTTTGACGCGGAAGGCCGGGATGTAGAAGCTGTGGATCACGTCCTCCGAGGCCAGCTCCACCTTGATCGGCTGGTTGACCGGCACGTGCATCGTGTTGATCTCGCGCTGGCCGCCGGGATGCTGGATCTTCCACATCCACTGCTTGCCGTAGGCGTAGAACTGCACCGCGTCCTTCGGCGGCCGGTAGAGGCGGAAGAACACCCGCGTGCCCCAGGCGAACATCGCCAGCATGATCGCCAGCGGCACCACCGACCAGCCGACCTCCAGCCACATCGCCGCCCGCTCGTTGGCCCCCACGTCCTCCGGGTGGCGCCGGCGGTAGCGGGTCATGAAGTAGAGGATCAAGCCCGCGATCAGCAGGCTGAAGAAGACGCTGATCACGCACCAGACGGTGAACAGCAGGTCGACCTCGCCGGAGAGGGCGGAGGCCGAGTCGGGGAAGAGGGGGAACGACGATCTCATGTCAGGGCGGGCTCCCGTCGCCGCAGGAGAACGATCAGCAGCACGAGGCCGGCCACGGTGGCGATCGCGGCCAGCCGCACGACGTTCAGGGTGGCGGCGCTGTAGCGGCCGATCGCCGGATCGTAGTGGAAGCAGTAGAGGAGGACCTGGTCGACCACGCCGCCGATCCTGCCGCCGGCCGACTCGATCAGCGCCAGGCGCACGTCGCGCGCCGGATATTCGACGCCGAAGAGATAGCGCGAGACGCGCCCGCCGGGCGTGAGGATGACGATGCCGGCGGCGTGCGCGAACTGGTTGCGCTGCGGATCGTAGACGTAGCGGAAGCCGACGGCGTTGGCGAGGCGCTCGATCGACGGCTGCGAGCCGGTGAGGAAGTGCCAGCCCGCCGCCGTGCCCGGCCGGCCGTAGCGCGCCAGGATCTCCTGCTTCTTCGCCTTGGCCAGCTCCGGCGTCTCCTTGGCGTCGATGGAGGCGACGACCACGTCGAAGTCCTTGCCCGGCGCGAGCGACAGCGGCTTCAGGCTGGTCTCCACGCCCTGCAGCACCAGGTCGCACAGCATCGGGCAGTGGTAGTAGGCGAGCACCAGGATGGCGGGACGCCGCTCCAGGTAATCGCCCAGCCTCACCGGGCGGCCCGCCTCGTCGCGGAAGGCGAGATCGAGCGGCACCTGCTCGCCCAGCCGTTGCTCGTAGCGCACCTCCTTGAGCGGCCCCGGCATGGCGCTGCTGGGCACCACGGAGTCGGCGCGGGCCTGGAAGGCGGCGAGGAGCAGGAGAGCTGCGGCGATCGGACGGATCGGGTCGGATCTCATTGTCCGCTCCCCCCGGGAGAGGAGGGCTGGGGAGGTGGGGGCTGCGCAGGGTTGACGGGTTGGGCCGCCGACACGCCCTTGGAGAGGACCTCCTCCATCGCCACGTCGATCGGCAGGCGCACGATGCCCTGCTGGCGGTCCACCCAGCCGGCGCGCTCGAGGAGCCGGTCTTCCCTTTCGCGCATGCGGCGCATGTCCTCGTTGGGATCTTCCTGCAGGCGCGGCTCCGGCGGCTTCTGCTGCGGGCTCGCCTCCTCGATCGGCGTCAGCACCACGTCGCGCTTCTCGTCGAAGCGGCTGAACCCGCGCAGCAGCCACCACATCAGCACGCTCACCACCAGCGCCAGGGCCACCAGGAAAACCCCCGTCCCGAGAATGCTGCGGACGTCGATCTCGCGGTCGAACTCAGTGCTCATGAGCGATCGCCTCCGCCAGGTAAGGGTCGTTGACCGGCAGCAACGGCCGCTTCTTGAGCTCGCGCACGAAGAAGAAGAGCCACAGGCCGCCGATCGTCACCGGCGCCGCGACGTACAGCCAGTACATGGCGACGGTCCTCTCATGGAAGGCGGGCTCGACCTGCCAGAGCAGCTCGAGCCAGCGCATGACGAGCATCATCGCGGCCACCGCGGCGAGGCGCGAAGCGTTGCGCTTCAAGTCGCGCGACAGCAGCAGCACGAAGGGCACGGCGAAATGGAAGAGCGCGATGGCGATGGCCACCCAACCCCAGCCGCCGCGCGTGCGCGGCAGGAAGAACGAGATCTCCTCCGGCAGGTTGCCCGCCCAGATGATGAGGAACTGCGAGAAGGAGAAGTAGGCCCACAGCATCACGAAGGCGAGGAACAGCTTGCCCCAGTCGTGGAAATGCCGCGGCTGGAGCACTCCCGACATCGGCTCGCGGCGGGAGAGATAGAGGGCGAAGACGATGAGGAAAGCCAGCGCCGAGAGCCCCTGGCTCGCCATCAGGTAGACGCCGTAGATGGTCGAGAACCAATGCGGCTGGAGCGACATCAGCCAGTCGACCGAGGCGAAGGTGACGGCCAGGCAGTAGGCGGCGAGGCCGGGTCCGGCGACGAGCTGCATGCGGCGGGTGATGCCGGGATCATCGCCGCGGTCCTGGCGCAGCGACATGCGGTTGAGGATCCACGCGAAGCCGCCCCAGATCAGGAAGTAGAGGATCAGCCGGCCGAAATATCCGGAAGGCAGGATGGACAGATTGAGATACGCCTGCTTGTGCTGCAGGATCTCGTCCTTCTGCACCAGTCGCTGGTCCGTCCACTCGTAGAGCTGGCGCATGCCGAGGGCGATGGGCACGAAGAGGACGAGGAGCACGGGCAGGGTGCGCGAGGCGGCCTCCAGCACGCGCCGCACCACCAGGCCCCAGGCGCCGCGGCTGAGGTGGTGGAGCATGGAGATCGCCAGGCACCCCAGGGTGACGCCCATCCAGAACACCCAGCCCACCAGCCAGGCGCGGAAGAAATAGGTGGGCGAGAGGAAGAGCCCGAGCAGGCAGAGGGCCGCGCCCACGCCGCCGGCGACGAGCCCCAGGCGCTGCAGGCGGTCGACGTCGGCCGGGGCGGCGTAGGCCGGCGCGCCGGCGCGGTGGAGGCTCTCGGTCGTCATGGCTCCTCGCTCGCGGTGGGCGCGGGCTTCGCCAGGTCCGCCTCGACGCGCTGGCGGGCCCGCGGGCTGAGCTCCGCCAGATGCGCGTTCTGGCTGTATTGCAGGACGCGGATGTAGGCGGCGATCGCCCAGCGGTCCTCCACCGGCACCTGCGGCGCGTAGCTCGGCATGACGCCGAAGCCCTCGGTCATGACGTTGACGAAGTAGCCGATCGGGGCGGCGCGCAGCCGCTCGATGTGGTACGAGGTCGGCTGCTTGTAGCCGCGCTGCACGATCATGCCGCGGCCCTTTCCCAGCCGGTCGTGGCAGGGCGAGCAGAAGATGTTGAAGCGTTGCTCGCCGCGCTCCAGGAGCTGGCGCGTCAGAGGGTAGGGCAGACGGTCCACCGGTTTGCCGGCCTCGTCGAGCCCGTTGTAGACGAAGCCGACGCGCTGGTCGCCGCGCGCCACGGTGTGCGCGGGGATCGGCCGCGCCCCCTGGCCGTCGGTGAAGAAGGCGCTGGGTCCCAGCGGCTTCACCTTGTTCTGGTTGTGCATGTTCTGCCGGCAGCCGGCGAGCAACAACAGACAGGCCAGCAGGGTGCGCTGTGCGCACCGCGAACGGTGAAGGTGCGCACAGCGCACCCTACGCCGAGCGATGCGCTCAATGCGCAACGTCGGACACCTCGCTGGCGTGCAGGTCGAGGAGGAACCGCCGTGTTGCCGCGGCGTCGAACTTCGGGTCACGCGCCTCGATCACCAGGAAATAGCGGTCGCGCGACGCCAGGGCGAAGCGCGGCACGTTGAACACCGGGTGGTACGGGTGCGGCAGGCCGTTGAGGAAGAACATGCCGAGCACGGCCGAGAGCGCCGCGGCGAGGATCGTGCACTCGAACGTCGGCACGATGAACGCCGGCCAACTGTGGAGCGGCCGGCCGCCGATGTTCAGCGGGTAGTGGATCACCGACACCCAGTACTGCAGGAAGTAGCCGCCCAGCCCGCCGAGCAGGCCGCCGGTGAGGACGATGGGCGGCAGCTTCGAGCGGTGGTGGCCGAGCGCCTCGGAGAGCTCCTCGATGGGATACGGCGTGTAGGCATCCACACGCCGGTATCCCTCGTCGTGAATCCGGTGCGCCGCGGCGATCAGGTCGTCGGCGGAGTTGAACTCGGCCATGAGGCCGTAGATCGGCGGCCGTCCCGGACGCTGCGTCGCGCTCATCGCGGCACCTCCGTGTACTCGCCGCCGCGGGTGCCCGGCACCATCGTCCGCATCTCGAAGATGGAGATCATCGGCAGGAAGCGGATGAAGAGGAAGAGCAGCGAGAAGAAGAGGCCGAGCGTGCCGATGAAGGTCGCCCAGTCCCACACCGTGCCGGAGTACATGCCCCAGGAGGAGGGCAGGAAGTCGCGGTGCAGGCTGGCGACGATGATGACGAAACGCTCCAGCCACATGCCGACGCTGACGAACATCGACACCACGAAGAGCCACAGCGGCGAGGAGCGGACGCGGCGCAGCCACAGCGTCTGCGGCGCGATGCCGTTGCACAGGATCAGCCCGTACCAGTACCAGCGGTAGGGTCCGGTGATGCGGTTGAGGGAGGAGAACCCCTCGACGTGGTTGCCGCTGTACCAGGCGAAGAAGAACTCCATCAGGTAGCCGTAGA
>DATBGJ010000742.1:0-8614 GCA_036558045.1 Thermoanaerobaculia bacterium | reverse complement strand
TTGGCTATTTCCGCGAGCAGCGTCATAGTACCTCTTTCGGTGGAAACAAGGTTGTCATCCGATCAGCCCTCACGAGGGAGTTTGATAGATGCCGGCTACCTCATACCGCATCACCACCCCCCCACCCTCCGCATCCACCGTCGCCGTCCCCCCGTTCTCCAGCGCCCCGAAGAGGAGCTCCTCGGTGAGCGGGCGCTTCACCGCATCCTCGATGACCCGTCCAAGAGGTCGCGCACCGAAGGTGGGATCGAACCCCTTTTCGGCGAGGAGCTGGCGGGCGGCGTCGGTGATCTCGATGGTGACCTTGCGCTCGCCGAGCTGCGATGACAGCTCGCGGATGAACTTGTCGACGATCTGCTCCATGATCTTCGGCGAGAGGGGATTGAAGCGCAGGCGGGCGTCCAGGCGGTTGCGGAACTCGGGGCTGAAGAGGCGCTCGACGGCGCGGTCCGCGTCGGTGTCCTTGGGGTGGCGCGGCGTGGCTCCTTCGACCAGATCGCTGAAGCCGGGGGTACGGGAAGCCATCTCGCGGGCGCCGACGTTGGAGGTCATCAGCAGGATGACGTGGCGGAAGTCCGTGGGCTTGCCGTTGGTGTCGGTGAGCGTGCCGTGATCCATGATCTGCAGCAGGATGTTGAAGATGTCCGGATGCGCCTTCTCGATTTCGTCGAGGAGGAGCACGGCGTGCGGGTTCTTGGCCACCGCCTCGGTGAGCAGGCCGCCGCGATCGAAGCCGACGTAGCCGGGCGGCGCGCCCACCAGCCTCGAGACGGTGTGCGCTTCCATGTACTCGCTCATGTCGAAACGCAGGAAGGCGATGCCGAGCACCTCGGCGAGGCGCTTGGCGACCTCGGTCTTGCCGACTCCCGTAGGACCTGTGAAGAGGAAGGCGCCCACCGGCTTCTGCGGCTCGCGCAAGCCGGCGCGGGCCACCTTGATGGCGCTGGTCAGCCGCTCGATGGCCTCGTCCTGGCCGAAGACGTGGGTCTTGAGCTCCTCCTCCAGGCGCCGGAGCTGTTCCTTCTCGCCTCCCTTGACCCGCCGGGCAGGAATCTGCGCCATGGTGGCGAGGACCTCTTCGAGGTCTGACTCGGTCACCTCCGTGCCGCCGCGCAGGGCCACGGCGGCGCCGGCCTCGTCGAGCAGGTCGATGGCCTTGTCGGGAAGCCGGCGGTCGCGCATGTAGCGGTCGGCGAGCAGGGCGGCGTTATCGATCGACTCAGGAGTAAAGGTGACGCCGTGGTGCTTCTCGTAGCGGTCCCTGAGGCCGAGCAGGATCTTCGTCGTCTCCTCGGCGGAGGGCTCGGTGACCTCGACTTTCTGGAAGCGGCGGGCGAGGGCCTGATCGCTCTGGAAGGTCTGGCGGAACTCCTCCCAGGTGGTGGCGCCGATGCAGCGCAGGGCGCCGTCCTGGAGGGCGGGCTTGAGCAGGTTCGAGGCGTCCATGGTGCCGCGGCCGGCGCTGCCCGCGCCGACGACGGTGTGGATCTCGTCGATGAAGAGGACCGGATTCTCCTGCTCGGCCAGAGCGTGGAGCACCGCCTTCAAACGGTTCTCGAAGTCGCCGCGGTAACGGGTGCCGGCGATCAGCGAGCCGAGGTCGAGCCGGTAGACCTTGGTCTTGCGGAAGGGCTCGGGCACCTCGCCGTTGGCGATCTTGAGCGCCAGCCCCTCGACGAGAGCCGTCTTGCCCACGCCGGGATCGCCGACGTAGACGGGGTTGTTCTTCCGCCGGCGCTGGAGGATGTGGAGGGTGCGCTGGATCTCCTTGTCGCGGCCGATGAGCGGATCGATGCCGCCGCGCTGGGCGAGCAGCGTCAGGTCCTGGGTGAAGGCCTTGAGGGGATCGCCCGCCGGCGCGCCGCGGCCACGGCGGCCCATCTCCTCCTCGTCGTCCTCGTCGCCGCCGGCCGGCATGGCCGAGCCGCCGAAGTAGGGCGGCTGCAGGCGCGAGACGCCGTGCGCGATGTAGCTAACCACGTCCAGCCGGTTGACGCCCTCGCTCTCCAGCACCTGGATGGCATAGGAGTCGGGTTCGTCGAACATCGCCACCAGAACGTCCGAGCCCTTGATCTCGTTCTTCCCCGAGTTCTCCACCCGCGCGGCGGCCATGGAGAGGACGCGCTGCACGCCCAGGGTGAGGCGCGGCTCGAGGCCCTCCTCATCCACCTTCTCCAGCTCTTCGGAGAGGTACTCGGAGAGGTCCTCCCGCACGCGGTCGAGATCCGCGCCGGAATTGCGCAGCACGCCGGCGGTCTCGTCGTCGAAGGTGAGGGCGTAGAGCAGGTGCTCCAGCCCCGCGTACTCATGCCCCAGCCGGCCGGCTTCGGAGACGGCCACGGAGAGCGCGATTTCCAGGTCTTCGGAGAGCCTCATTCTTCCTCGTCTCGTCCTTCCTCGGCGGGCTCGGCGGTCAGCTTGAGCGGCATGCCATGGACCCGCGCTTCGTCCATCACCTCGGCCACCTTGGTCTCGGCCACTTCCTTGGAGTAAACACCGGCGACGCCGGCTCCCTTCCTGTGCACCTGCAGCATGACATGAGTCGCCTCGGTAATGTTCTTGTGGAAGTGGGCCATCAGGATGTGGACGACGAACTCCATGGTCGTGTAGTCGTCGTTGTGGAGGATCACCTTCCACCGCCGGGGGCGCTTCCGCTTGCGCCGCTCCTCGACGGCGAAGTCCTCTTCTTGCTCCAGGTCGGAATCCCACCACTCCGCCATGGGCCGATCCTACCGCTGATTTCTTGTCTTTCTCCCTCCTCTCCCTCGGGGAGAGAGGGGCCGGGGGAGTGAGGGCCGGCGGCGCGGCAACGCTGAAAATGAAGGTAACGACTGAATCGGAGATCGGAATTCGCGGCCGTTTCAATTCGCTCTCAGGATGACCATCGGATCCTTCCGCGTGGCCCTGCGGGCGGGAAACCAGCTCGCCAGCACGGCCGCGGCGAAGACGGCGGCGAGGACCGCCGCGAAGGTGGCGGGGTCGGTCGCCCCCACGCCGAAGAGGAGCGTGCGCAGGAAGCGGGTCATCAGCAGGGCTCCGGCGAGGCCCAGGGCGAGCCCCCAGAGCGCCAGGCGCGTTCCCTGGAGCACGATCAGACGCACGACGTTGCGCGGCGCGGCGCCCATCGCCATGCGGATGCCCATCTCCGGCGTGCGCTGCGCCACGATGTAGCTGAGGATGCCGTAGACGCCGACCACCGCCAGCAGCAGCGCCAGGGCGGCGAAGACGGTGACGAGCAGCATGGTGAAGCGCTGCCTGGCGATCGACTCGGCGAGCGTCGTCGCCAGCGGCTCGACGCCGAACACGGCGAGCTCCGGATCCACCTGCCGGATGGCGGCGCGCACGGCGGGCGCCAGCGCGGCCGGATCGCCCTGCGCGCGCACCAGCAGGCTGCCGGCGCCGTTGGCGGAGGGGCACTGGGCGAGCGGCGCGTAGACCGCCGCCGGCGGGTCCGCCGCCAGGCCGTGAGAGCGCTCGTCGCTGACGATGCCGACGATTGTGCGGTCCGCGCCCCAGAAAGCGATCTGCTGGCCGAGAGGGTCTCGGCCCGGGAAGAAGCGGCGCGCGCTTTCCTCGTTGATCAGCAGGACGGGAGGGGCCGTCGCCCCGTCCGCCGAGCGGATGGAGCGGCCGCGGACCAGCGGCACCCGCAGCGTCTCGAAGTAGCTGGGGTCCACCCGGCGGATGGAGATCTCCGGCCAGTCCCGCGCCTCGTCTCTCCGGCCGACGACGTAGAAGGAGTTGGTGAATCCGGGGTCCAGCGGATGATTGCCGGCGAAGGCCGCCGCTTCGACGCCCGGCAGCGCCAGCACCCGCTCCTGCACGGCGTCGTAGAAGCGCCGCTGTTCCGGCCAGTTCGGCCACTTGGAGAAATCCACCGGGTAGCGGCTGGCCGGGAGCTGGAATTCGGCCTTCAGCACGCCGCCGGCCTGGAAGCCGGGATCGATGTTGCGAAGGCGCCAGAAGCTCCGCAGGAGCAGCCCGGCTCCCGACAGCAGGATCACCGCCAGGGCCAACTCCGCCACCACCAGCCCGGCGCGCAGCCGGCCGCGTCCGGCGTCCGCCGTGGCGCCGCGGCCCGCCTCCTCCTTGAGCGTCGACTGCAGGTCGGCCCGCCGCGCCTGGAAGGCGGGCATGAGGCCCACGGCCAGCGCCACCAGCACCGAGGCGCCGAGGGTGACGGCCAGCACCCGCCCGTCGATCCCCACCTCGGAGAGGCGCGGAATGCCGCCGGGAGCCAGGGCGAGGAGCAGGTGGAGGCCCAGGTACGCGAAGAGCAGGCCGAGCCCGACGCCGGCCGCGGTCAGCAGCGCGCTCTCCACGAGGAATTGGTGGAGGAGACGCCGCCAGGCCGCGCCGAGGGCCGTGCGCACCGCCACCTCGCGCAGGCGCACCGCGCCGCGGGCGAAGAGCAGGTTGGCGATGTTGGCGCAGGCGACGAGGAGGACCAGCGCCACCGCGCCCAGCAGCACCAGGAGCGCGGGACGCACGGGCCCGAAGACCACCTCCGAGAACGGCTCGACGAAGACGCCGCGCGCCTTGTTCGACGGATACTGCTTCTCCAGGCCGGCCGCCACTCCGGCCATCTCCTGCTGCGCCGCCTGCGGCGTGGCTCCCGGCGCCAGGCGGCCGAGGACGAAGATGGGATGGGTGTCGCGAGGTGAGGATGCGGGGTCCGGGCGGAGCGGCACCCAGATCTCGGCCCGCGTGTCGCGGCCGCGGTCGGCGAAGGAGCGGGAGTAGTCCGCGGCGGTGAGGATCTGCAGGCTGCCGAAAGCACCGGAATCCGGCAACACGCCGATCACCGTGGTCGGCCGGTCGTCGAGGCGGATCGTGCGGCCCACGACCGAGCGATCGCGGGCGAACAGCCGCTGCCACAGCCCCTCGCCGATGAGCGCCACGTCGGGAGCGCCCGGCTTGTCGTCCGCCGCGGTGAGCCCGCGGCCGAGGAGAGGACGGACCCCGACCAGCGACAGGTACTCGTGGCTCACCGCGAGCGCGGCCAGGCGCGTGGGCTCTCCCTGAACGGGCGTCAGATTCACCTCGACGCCGGTGAACGCGGCGAGCTTCTCGAAGGTGCGGCTCAGGTTCTGGAAATCCAAGTAGTCGGGGACGGACGAGGGCTCGCGCGTCGTGCCGGTGTCGCGGTCCGTCTCCCAGACCATCATCAGCCGGCCGGCGTCCGCGAGAGGGATGGGACGCAGCAGCACGCCGTTGACGACGCTGAAGATCGCCGTGTTGGCGCCGATGCCGAGCGCTAGCGTCAGCACCGCCACGAGGGTGAATCCGGGATTCCTGCCGAGCGTGCGCAGGCCGAACCGCAGGTCTTGAAGAAGATCCTCGAGCCGCCGCGGCCGGGCCTCGTCGCGCGAGTCCTCCTTGAAGCGTTCCACGCCGCCGAAGCTCATCAGGGCCGCCCGGCGAGCCTCCTCGGGAGCCATGCCGGCGCGGAGGTTCTTCGCCGTCTGCTGATCGAGATGGAACCGCATCTCCTCGTCCATCTCGCGCTCCATCGTCTCCCGGCCCATCCAGGACCGCAGCCGCGACCAGGTCTCGTGCAGGGATTCCATGGTTCGCCGCTCCTCAGGAGAGAGTGGTTTCGAGGACGAGGTTCACCGCCCGTGAAAGACGCTCCCAGTTCCGCCGCTCCTCGGCGAGCTGCTTGCGTCCGGACGCGGTGAGCTTGTAGAAGCGCGCGCGGCGGTTGTTCTCCGTCGTCCGCCACTCGGAGGTGATCCACCCCTGGCGCTGCAGGCGGTAGAGAGAGGGATAGAGCGATCCCTGGTTGACGCTGAGCTCGTTCTCCGACCACTGCTGGAGCCGTTCCGTGACTCCCCACCCATGCATCGGCTCGAGCGCCAGCGCCTTCAGCACCAGCATGTCGAGCGTGCCCTGGATGAGATCCCCGCCGTCCTTGCCCATGCGGCCTCTCCTTTCGGCCATCTAGAGGAGAGGGTAGGCGGGTTTCTCTAGATTGTCAAGAGGAGGGGAATGGAGCTTCTACGAGCCACCGCCGAACTGGCCGATAAGGACAGCCCACGCGGCTAAGGCACCGTTGTAGCTCGTGTAGAAGCCGTAGACGTCGTAGATGGCGCCTCCCCAGTTGCCTTGCACCGAGCTCGGCAGATCTTGATTCTGCACCGGATCGGAGACGTTGCGCACGAAGCCGAACGGCGTCGCGTAGCTTTTGCAGACCTTGCCGACGATGGCGTCGTCCATCTCGATGACGGCGAAGTTCTGATAGCTGCCGGAGGTGGTGCCCACCAGGAAGGTGGAAGTCGTGAGGAGAGACTCTCCGCCTCCGGTCATGTTGTAGATCTTGGGCTCGGAGTCGCCCATGTCCAGACCGCCCGCGTTCAGCTCGCTGAGGGAGTAGCTGGTTCCATAGTAGTGGTTGAACTGATCGCACAACGATTGCAGATCGCTCTGCGTGGTGGGGACGGGGAAGAGCAACTGGCTGAAGCCCTGTTGCTCGAGCACCTTCCAGACGGCGGACCACGAGCTCGAATAGTCGGGCCACTGGCTCGGCGGCTCGCTCTCCTCATACAGCGTGCCGGCGCTCACGGCGCGGACGGTGCCGACGTGGTCCTGGGTCATGGCGCCGCCGGCCGTGCCGATGGAGAGGATAAGGCTCGGCTTGACGTAATCGATGATCTTTTCGATCATCTCTTCGAGGTAGCTCTCTCCCTCCTCGTCGAGGTGAGTGTTCGATTTGAACAGGAGCACCTTGCGACCCTGGATGCTCACGAGTCGGTAGTAACCCCAGAAGGTCCAGTCTGACGGATGGCCCTCGGGCAGGTCCTGGTCGTATTTCTGCCAGCCGCTCCAGTAGTCCTCTACGCTGTCGCTGTAAGGCATGCTGCTGCCGCTGTTGCAGAAGACGTGCTCCAGGGCCGCCCATTCGGACTCGACCCAGGTGATGACCACGGCATCGGCCGCGGGGAGATAGTCGTACGGCGTGTCGAGCAGCTCCGGCGCCTTCTGGCCGATGAGGCTCCAGTCGATGACGGGAAGGGGAGGCATGTCCTTGAGGACGGGATCGAAGTCGTCGTCGTCGCTCTTGCCGAACCGCCGCTTGGAACCGTGTTCGCTCATGGTGTCTCCTTACTGGACCCGCGCCTCCTCCTTGCCGAACCGCACCGCCGCCCTGGCCCGCGCCTTCGCCGCTTCGACATCGCGGTTGCGCGGCTCGCCATGCGTGACCAGGGACGCCAGAAGCTTCTGGGCGGCAAAGGCGACTTCCTCGACCGCGGTCTCGAAGGCGGCTTCGTTGACCTTGGAGGGCTTGGTAAAGCCGCTCAGCTTGCGGACGAATTGGAGCGATGCGTCGCGCACCTCGTCCTCCGTCGCCGGCGGCTCGAAGTTGAAGAGAGTCTTGATGTTTCGGCACATGGTGAACCTCCAGATCCGCAAGCATAGCGCACCTCGCGAGCGCAGCCGGAGGTGATACCTTGAGCCTCATGATACGCGCCGGAATCGCCGCCGCCCGCGACGCTCTGCGCGGCAGTCTGCCCCAGGGGCGGCGGAACGGGGAAGGGAAGAGCCTCTTCCTGCCGCCGTCCGTGACCCATGGGATCTGGCTGGAGCTGAGAGAGGTTTCGTTGAATAGGCCGCGGGTCATCTGGCGGCGCTGTCCAGGACCTCGACGGCCCGCTCCACGATCTCGTCGCGCCCCGCGGCGATGCCTTGAAACGTCCGCGCGGCGGGCACGGTGGGCGCCACGCCGGTGCCGTGCAGGTTCGTGCCGTCCCGCTTCACCATCCGGCGTCCGCTCCAGCTCAGACGATAGCCGCCGGGCAGGTCGGCGCGGTTGATCATGCCGTTGCAACCGCCTGTCCGGGCACCGACGATGTCGCCGAGGCCGTAGGCTTCGATCATCGCGAGGAGCGTCTCGGTGAAGATGTCCGCGCGGCCGTCGGTGAGGAACGCCGCGCGTGCCTTCAGGCGGGGAGTCCTCGGGTCGTGGGCCACGGCCGTGGTCATCCACTGCCAGCCGCGATGGTCGGGCGCCGTCACCGACGGGGTCTGCATTTGCGGGCCCATGAAGGTCCGGTCGGTCAGGTAGGAGAGCAGCTCGGTGGGCATGTTCGAGCCGCGGCGGAGGTCGAAGATCAGTCCGCGGGCGGCGGCCATGCGCGGCATCAGGGTCTGGAGGGCGTCGTCCGCGGCGCGGCTGAGATCGACGTAGAGGATGCCGGGGCGGATCTCGTCCACGGCGGCGTACGGCGTGCCCGCGGGCAGGTCCTGCGACCAGGGGACCCGCGCGACCGAGACGTCGAAGGTCGCGCTGCCGGCGCGCTGGAGGCGAAGGGTGACCGCCGAGCCCGGAGGGCCGAAGAGGAGGTCCTCGACCACGGTCAAGCGGCGGGATTCCGCAGTCGTCGCGGAGAGGAGCGCCTCCTCCTCGGCCACGCGCTCGGCGGCGGACCGGCCGTCCAGGGCCACGACCGTGTCTCCGACGTGGACGTCCGGCAGCTCCTTGGCCGCGCCGGTGATGACGAGGCGATCTTCGACCCATTCCCACGCCAGGGGCAGGGACTGCGGCAGGACGTCCTGCTTCGGTCCGGAGAAGTAGGCGCGGCAGTCGCGCAGCGGCGCGAGCAGGCGCGCCGCG
>DATBGJ010000741.1:0-4394 GCA_036558045.1 Thermoanaerobaculia bacterium | reverse complement strand
CGATCCTCCTCTACTCCGGCAACTTCGGCGTCGCCCACGATCACGAGACGTTCGTCGAAGGATACCGGCGGCACCATCGCGCGGGCTCGGGACGGGTGGCGCTGTGGCTGAACGCCACCGGCGCCAAGGCAGATCGGGTCGAGGAGATCCTCCGCGGGGAGAATCTCCCCGTGCACCGCAGCCGGCCCTTCCCTTTGGAGCTGCTGCCCAGCCTGCTCGTCACCCCGGACGCCCACCTCATCACCCTGCGCGACGGCTTCGTGGGCTACGTCCTGCCCTCCAAGGTCCACGGCTGCGTGCAGTCCGGCCGAACCGTCCTCTACGTCGGCAGCCCCCGCTCGGACGTCCACCTCCTCTGCTCGCAAGGCCTGCCGCCCGAGCGCTACCACCGCGTCGACACGGGGGATGCCGAAGGCGTGGCCCGCGCCCTTGAGGAGATCGCGGCGGCCGTTCCTGCCAAATCCGGAATTCTGGTGTAAGATAACCGCGTAAATATCGATCGCCAGTAGCTTTTCGAGCGGGCAGGCCGCCAATCATCTGGGAGAGGAAGTTCGGTCGTATGGAGTACATACTGCTGTACGCTGTGGGCGCCGCGGTCGTCGCCGCACTCTCGACCAATCTCATGGTGGCGCCGGTGACCCGGTTGGCCATCGCTCTCCGCGCCCTCGATCATCCGGGGGAACGCCGGCTCCATTCCACCTCGGTGCCACGCCTGGGCGGTGTCGCGATCGTCCTGGGCTTGGCCCTGGGAGCCGGCGGCGCGGCGGTCACGCTGTGGGGCCGCATCGGCACCGCCGTGGGCCGCGACGAGCTGCTGGCCCTGGTCTTCGGCATCGGCGTCGTCTTCCTCGTCGGCGTCGTCGACGATCTGGTGGGGGTCTCGGCTTTCAAGAAGCTTTTCTTCCAGCTCGTGGCCGCCTGGCCGCTGGTCCATCTGGGCTGGTCCTTCGAGGTACTGCGGCTGCCTCTGGTGGGACAGATCGATCTCGGCGTCTTCGCCGCGCCGGTGTCGCTGCTGTGGATCGTCGGCGTCACCAACGCCATCAACCTGCTCGACGGCCTCGACGGCCTGGCCGGCGGCGTGGTGACGATCATCTCGGTGAGCTTCCTGGGCCTCGCCATCATGCACGGCAACGCCGGCACGGTGCTGCTGATGGCCGCCCTCGCCGGCGCCTGCTGCGGTTTCCTGCGCCACAACTGGGAGCCGGCGCGGATCTTCATGGGCGACTCCGGCGCCTTGACGTTGGGCTTCCTGCTCGCCACGACCTCCGTCCACAACTCGCTCAAGGCCCACACCGCGGTGGCGATCCTGGTGCCGATCCTGGCCCTCGGCGTCCCCGTCATGGACACTCTGATGGTGATGGGCGTGCGCTTTCTCGATCGGCCGAAGAGCGCTCCCGCGGACCGCTTCCTGCGCATGTTCCACGCCGACCGCCAGCATCTCCACCACCTGCTCTCCCACTTCGGCGGCAAGCGCTCGCGCATCGTCGCGGTGATCTACGCCGTCGTCCTCTCCTTCTGCATCCTTGCCCTGGTGGTCGCCGTCACCGGCCAGACCTCGCTGGGCCTGGCCCTGGTCGCTCTCGAGTTCGCGGTCATCCTCGTCATGCGCCACATGGGCATGGTCATGGGCGCCCGCCGGCTGGCGCGCCTGCAGCGCGAAGAGGTCAAGGCCGAGGTCCTCGGGCACCCGGATCCCCAGACCGCCGCCGTCCGCCGCATCGCGCGCTGAACCTCCTGAAAACAAAACGGCCGGCCCGCTCGCGCGGACCGGCCGTATCTATATCGAGCCGGCGGCTTCAGGAACCACCGGCGGAAACCGGCTCTAGTACATGCCGCCCATGCCACCGCCCATACCGCCGCCCGGCATGCCACCGCCCTTGCCCTCGTCCTTCTCCTTGATCTCGGAGACCATGGCCTCGGTGGTCAGCATGAGGCCGGCGATGGACGCCGCGTTGAGCAGCGCGGTCTTGGTGACCTTCGCCGGGTCGATGACGCCGGCCTGCACCAGGTCCTCGTACTGGCCCGTGGCCGCGTTGTAGCCACTGTTGCCGTTGCCGGACAGGAGCTGCTTGACGACGACGGAGCCCTCCTCGCCGGCGTTGGCCGCGATCTGGCGAGCCGGCTCCTCGAGCGCGCGGCGGACGATGTTGACGCCCACCCGCACGTCGCCATCGGCCTTGACGCCCTCGACGGCCTTGATGGCGCGCAGCAGAGCCACGCCGCCGCCCGGGACGATGCCCTCCTCGACCGCCGCCTTGGTGGCGTGCATGGCGTCCTCGACGCGGGCCTTCTTCTCCTTCATCTCGGTCTCGGTCGCGGCGCCCACCTTGATCACGGCGACGCCGCCGACGAGCTTGGCGAGCCGCTCCTGGAGCTTCTCGCGGTCGTAGTCGGAGGTCGTCTCCTCGATCTGGTTGCGGATCTGCTTGACGCGGCCGGCGATGGTTTCACGCCGCTTGGAGTCGTCGGAGTCGGTGACGATGGTGGTCTCGTCCTTGGTGAGGACGACCCTCTTGGCCTCGCCGAGGTCCTCCCAGCGCACGTTCTCCAGCTTGATGCCGAGGTCCTCGGTGATCACCCGGCCGCCGGTCAGGGTGGCGATGTCCTCCAGCATGGCCTTGCGGCGGTCGCCGAAGCCCGGCGCCTTGGCCGCGGCCACGTGCAGCGTGCCGCGCAGCTTGTTGACCACCAGGGTGGCCAGCGCCTCGCCCTCGACGTCCTCGGCGATGATGAGCAGCGGCCGGCCCTGCTTGGCCACCTGCTCGAGGATGGGCAGCAGGTCCTTCATCGAGCTGATCTTCTTCTCGTGGAGCAGGATCTTGGCGTTCTCCAGCACCGTCTCCATGCGCTCGGCGTCGGTGACGAAGTACGGCGACAGGTAGCCGCGGTCGAACTGCATGCCCTCGACCACCTCCAGGGTGGTCTCGAGGCCGCGCGCCTCCTCGACGGTGATCACGCCGTCCTTGCCGACCTTCTCCATCGCCTCGGAGATGATGCGGCCGATCTCCTCGTCGTTGTTGGCGGAGATGGTGCCGACGTGGGCGATGTCCTTGCCCTCCACCGGCTTGGCGAGCTTGTCGATTTCGGCGACGGCGGCCTTGACCGCCAGCTCGATGCCGCGCTTGATCTCCATCGGATTGGCGCCGGCGGTGACGTTCTTCGAGCCCTCGCGGTAGATCGCCTGGGCGAGGACGGTCGCCGTGGTGGTGCCGTCGCCGGCCACGTCCGAGGTCTTCGAGGCCACCTCGCGCACCATCTGCGCGCCCATGTTCTCGATCGGATCGCCGAGCTCGATCTCCTTGGCGACGGTGACGCCGTCCTTGGTGATGGTCGGCGAGCCGAACTTCTTCTCGATGACGACGTTGCGTCCCTTGGGGCCGAGGGTCACCTTGACCGCGTCGGCGAGCTTGTTGACGCCCCGGAGGATCGCGGCCCGCGCGTCCCCGGAGTAGATGATCTGCTTGGCCATATCTTCTCTACCTCCTGAGGTCTATCGGATAAAGGGTCGTCTGGGGTTGTCTGCGGAAGCGGACGCGCCGGCCTTACTTCTTCTTGCCGTTGGAGCTGACGACGGCCAGGATCTCGTCCTCGCGCAGGATGACGTAGTCGGTGCCGTCGAGCTTGATCTCGCTGCCGGAGTACTTGCCCATGAGGACCCGGTCGCCCTCCTTGACGTCCATGGGCGAGCGCTTGCCGTCGTCGTTCAGCTTGCCGGGACCGACGGCGATCACCTCGGCCTCCTGCGGCTTCTCTTTCGCGGTGTCCGGGATGATGATCCCGCCCCGGACCTGCTCCTCCTGCTCAATGCGCTTCACCAGGACCCGATCGTGCAACGGACGGATATTCACGGCTTCTAACCTCCTTCGACGTAGTTTTGGACAGGATTCGACATCGCCGCCGGGGGTTAGCACTCGTCGGCGGCGACTGCTAACAGTGTAGGCGTCGCTGAAGGGCCTGTCAAGGGGTTTTGCCTGCGCGACCTCACCCCAACCCTTCTCCTAAAGGAGAGGGGCTAAGCCGCTGTGCTAAAATCAGCGGGCATTGAGCGAAGACCCTCCGAGTCCACACGCCGCTCCGCCCCCTTCCGGCCAACAGCAGCCCCGATCCCACGGCGCCCGCCGGGGTGCGTCTAGGAGCCGGCGGTGACCTTGCTTCTGGTGGCTGCGACGCCCGGGCCGCACCTCTCGATCCCTCCCGGATGGGGGCTGGTGCTGGGCCTGCTGCTGGTGGCGATCAACGGCTTTTTCGTCGCCGCCGAGTTCGCCCTTGTCAAGGTGCGTCCGACGCAGCTCGAGCCCATCGCGGCGGAGGGGAACCGCCGGGCGCGCATGGCCCGCCACATGATCCGCCACCTCGACGCCTATCTCTCGGCCAGCCAGCTCGGCATCACC
>DATBGJ010000740.1:0-3400 GCA_036558045.1 Thermoanaerobaculia bacterium | reverse complement strand
GCGGGCTCGTCCTGCCGCGCGTGGACGCGGCGCTGGTCACCAACATCGCGGCGGACCATCTCGGAGACTACGGCATCCACGATCTCCCGAGCCTCGCGGCGGCCAAGCTGGTGATCGCGCGCGCCGTGAGACCGGACGGCCGCGCCGTGCTGAACGCGGACGATGCGGAATTGGTGGCGGCGGCCGGGCAGGTCGCGGCTCCCCTCGTCTGGTTCACCCTGGAGCCGGAGAACCCCTTGGTCGCGCGGCACGTGGCCGCGGGAGGAGAGGCCATCGCGGTGGACGATGGATTCCTGGTCCTCGACCGCGGCGGCGAGCGGACGCCGGTCGTGCGCGTCGAGGAGGTCCCCATCACCCTCGGCGGCATCGCCCGCTACAACGTGGCCAACGTGCTCGGCGCCATCGGCCTGGCGTCGGCGGCGGGTCTGCCCGTGGAAGCCATGGCGGAGGGTCTCCGGCGGATGCGCGGCACGCCGGAGGACAATCCCGGGCGCGCCAATCTGTTCGAACGGCACGGCGTCCGCATCCTGCTCGATTACGCGCACAATCCGCACGGCGTCGCGGCGCTGGTGGAGATGGCGCGCGCGCTGCCCGCGGCGCGGCGGCTGATCGTCGTCAGCCAGGCTGGAGACCGCAGCGACGAGGCGATCCGCGATCTCGTCCGCGCCGCCTGGGAGCTGCGGCCGGACCGCGTCGTGATCAAGGAGCTCCCGGAGATGCTGCGCGGCCGCCAGCTCGGCGAGATCCCGCGCCTGCTCGAAGACGAGCTCCGCCGCCTCGGCATGCCCGCCGCCGGCCTCGAGCACGCCGATTCGGAGCTGGACGCCGTCCGCAAGGCCTTCGCCTGGGCGCGCGCCGGAGACCTGCTGGTGCTGCTCGTCCACAAGCACCGCGACGCGGCGGTGGACTTGATTCGCACGGCGACGCCGGGAAGCCCGCTGGAATGAAAGAGAGAAAAACCGCGCCTCCCGAGCGCACCTTCGACGAAGGGTACTATCGGAAGTATTACGAGGATCCCCGCACGCGCGTCACCGATGCCGCGGGCCGCGCCCCTCTGGCGGACTTTCTCTTCGCCTATCTCAAGTATCTGAGGATTCCCATCCGCCGGGTGCTGGACCTCGGCTGCGGCATCGGGCTGTGGCGGCGGGAGGTGCTGCGGCATCATCCTAAGGCCCGCTATACCGGAGTCGAGAAGAGCGAGTACGCCTGCCGCAAGTACGGATGGCAGCAGGGTTCCGTCACCACGTACCGGCCGCGAACGCCGTTCGATCTCGTCCTCTGTCACGACGTGGTGCAGTACCTGACCGACGCCGAAGCGGACGCGGCGCTGCGCAATCTGGCCGCCCTCACCCGCTCCGCCCTCCACCTCGAGATCCTCACCCGGGAGGATTGGGAGAACAACTGCGATCAGACGGTCACGGATGGCAAGGTTTATCTGCGCAGCGCCGCGTGGTACCGGCGGCGGCTGAAAAAGGATTTCCTGGCCTGCGGCGGCGGCCTGTTCCTGTTGAAGGACAAGGCGCCCGCGCTCTACGAATTCGAGTATCTGGCGTAGATGCCGCCGGCCAGCTCGCCGGTGCCGGCCAGCGGCTCCGCCGTCAGGCCGGGTTTGAAATCGTTGCTGAAGGTGCGCAGCCCCTGGCGGATGTTCTCCACCGCGACGCCCAGGCCGTGCGCGATGGCGGCGGCGAACATGGCGTTCTGGATGTTGTGGCCGGCGCGGCCTTCGAGGGCCGCCGGGATCTGCCGCGCCCAGAGCAGCGGCAACTGGCGCTCGCCGTGGTAGAGGACGAGCATGCGGCCGTTGAGGCCCGGCTCGAGGGACACGGCGCGGCCGCCGGCGCGCACGTGGCTCCTCACGCGCTGGTGCTTGGGGTCCATGGTGACGTAGATGGGCTCGCCCGAGCTCGCCTCCGCCATGCGCGCCACGCGCTCGTCGTCGGCGTTGAGCACGCAGAAGTCCCGCGCCACCTCGACGACGACCCGCTGCACCCGCGCGAGATCGTCGAGGTCCTCGACGCCGTCGAGATGGTCGGAGGCGACGTTGAGCACGGCGCCGACGTTGCACCGCCGCCAGCCGAGGCCGGAGCGCGCGATGCCGTCGCGCGCCGTCTCCAGCACCGCCGCGTCGATCGTGGGATCGCGCAGCACGATCTGGCTCGCCCAAGAGTCCGTCATGTCGCCGCGCACGGTGCGCACGCCGTCGACGTAGACGCCGTCCGTGGTCGCGAGACCCACCTTGTAGCCGGAGAGCTTGAGGACGTGCCCCACCATGCGGGTGGTGGTGGTCTTGCCGTGGGTGCCGGTGACGGCGACGACCGGAATAGTGCGCGGCGCGCCGGCGGGAAAGAGCATGTCGAGGACCGGGCCGGCCACGTCGCGCGGCGCGCCCTCGGTGGGCGCCAGGTGCATGCGGAAGTCCGGCGCCGGGTTGATCTCGACGATAAAGCCTCCGGCCTCCTCGTAGCTGCGGGAGATGTCGGGAGAGATGAAATCCACGCCGCCGACGTCGAGGCCGATCGCCTGCACGGCGCGCTCGGCCATCAGCCGGTTGTCCTCGTGGATCGCGTCCGTCACGTCGACGGCGGTGCCGTCCGGGATGCGGTGCGCCGCCGCCACCATGCGGCCGTTGACCACCAGGATGCGGTAGTCGTTGTCCCGCTGGCGGGCCTCGCCGACCGGCAGGCCGAGTTGCCCCAGGATGCGATGGGTCAGCCGCTTGTCGGCGGCGATCTGCGTCGCGATGTGCTTCGTCTCGCTGGTCAGGGTCGCCTGGATCCGTTTCTGGTAACGGCCGTAGCCGAGCTGGATGAGCGATCCCTCGTCGAGGCGGATCCAGGGGATGTCGCGCTCCTCGGCGGCGCGCACCAGGGCGGCCGTCGAGGGCCCGAGGGTCTCCAGGATTTCCATGGCGGTTACTCTCCCCCGTCCTCCGGGGCCACCGGGACCTCTTCCCTGAAGAGAGGCGGCTGCGCCGGGGACCGCCGCTCCAGAGGCTCGGCGAGCACGTGGACCATGGGCGGCGGCGCGAGACCCTGGCGCCGGTTGAGATCGTAACGGCAGCCCGTGGTGAGGAAGTCGAGGTTGAGGCCCATCATCGCCACCGGCTGGCCGCGATGGATGGCGTGGCTGTCGGTGTAGCGCAGGCGGGAGGCGTCCACCACCATCACGGCGCCGGCGCCGAGGACGGAGAGCTCGCCGTCGCCGCTGATGATGGCGGCGGTGTCCTCGTCGATGCCGATGCCGAGAGGATCCGGATTGTAAGAAAGCGCCGTCAGCAGGCGGCCCAGGCGGTCGCGGCGGCGGAAGTGCTGATCGATGATCAGGTGGGGAGCGAGACCGAGCCCCTTGGCCAGGTGGACGAGGCGGCGGCGCGGCGTGGAGCCGCTCTCCCCCAGGG
>DATBGJ010000739.1:0-5869 GCA_036558045.1 Thermoanaerobaculia bacterium | reverse complement strand
GAGTCGCTGGCCGGACAGATCGTGCGCTTCGTGCAGCGGCTGCGCACGGTCGACCTCTTCAAGCTGCCGGGGGTCGCCGAGACGATCGACTGGGCCTACGCGCTGCTCGCCCTCGACCGCATCGCGCTCGACGCCGAGACGGTGAACGCGACGCTGGGCGTGCTGCTCAAATACCAGGACGACATCGAGAAGATGGCGGGGGGCCGGGTGGAGAAGATATTGCGGGAAGTGGCTGTCGAGGAGGCGGCCGGGTGACCGCCTCCACCCAGGGCGGCCAGATGACCTCCCGTCTCGCCGAGAACGTCGTCCATTTCACCCGCCTGCTGCGCGGGGCCGGCCTCCGCCTCGGGCCGGCGAGCGCGCTCGACGCCCTGGCCGCCGCCTCGGCGGTCGACGTCCTCCAGCGTGACGAGCTGTTTTGGTCGCTGCACGCCGTGCTGGTCAAGCGGCCGGAGGATTTCGATCTCTTCGATCAGGCCTTCCGACTGTTCTGGCGCGATCCCCAGGGCGTCGACAACGCGCTGGCCCTCCTGCTGCCGCGGGTGCGCGTACCGGCGCCGCAGACCCTGTCGCGGCGCATCGCCGAAGCCTGGCGCCCGCCTTCGCCTACAGCGTCTCCGTCTGCAGAGCGCCTCGATCTCGACGCCTGGCTTACCTTTTCCGCCGACGAGGTGCTGCGCACGCGCGATTTCGAGCAGATGAGCGCCGAGGAGCTCCAACGCGCCAAGCGGATCGCCGCCGCGATGACGGTGGCGCTGCGGCCGGTGCGCACGCGCCGTTTCGCGCCGGATCCTCACGGCTCGCGCGTCGATCTCGCCCGCACGGTGCGCGAGAGCGTCAAGACCTTCGGCGACGTCGCGCCCTTGCGCTTCCGCTCGCGCGTCCACCGGCCGCCGCCGCTCGTCGTCCTCTGCGACATCTCCGGATCGATGGGCCGCTACTCGGAGGTCCTACTGCATTTCCTGCACGCCCTGCTCAACGCCCGCTCCGGCGTCCACGCCTTCCTGTTCGCGACGCGGCTCACCAACGTGACGCGCATCCTCCGCCGCCGCGACGCCGACGAGGCGCTGGCGCGCTGCGGCCGCGAGGTCCTCGACTGGTCGGGAGGCACGCGCCTGCGGGCCTGCCTGCACGAGTTCAACCGCGCCTGGTCGCGCCGCGTCCTCGGCCACGGCGGCGTGGTGCTGCTCGTCACCGACGGGCTCGACCGCGACCCCGAGCCGGGCCTTGCCGCCGAGGCCGACCGCCTCCACCGCTCCTGCCGGCGGCTGATCTGGCTCAATCCGCTCCTGCGCTGGGAGGGGTTCGAGCCGCGCGCCCAGGGAGTGCGCGCGCTCCTGCCGCACGTCGACGAGCACCGCCCCGTCCACAACCTGGAGAGCCTGGAGGCGCTGGGGCGGGCATTAGGCGGAACTGCGGCCCGTGGACAAGGGGGCTTGCATCGAAATTCCTCAAGCTTTACTATAGGGATACGTCATAGACGGCAGTAGCTCAGCGGTACGCGTCAGGTAGTACGCTGTAAACAATTCATGGAGGTTTCCGCTATGAAGAAGGGGTTCGTCCACGCCGCACTCTGTGCGCTCACCCTGGCCGCTCCGGCCGCAGCCGAGCGAATCTACGTACCTGCCCTGGGAACCGCCGCAGACGGCAGCCTATTGGCCACCAAGGTCTGGGCCGCCGACGCGGACGGCGTAGGACGGCAGGTCGCCCAGCGGGCCGCCGCCAAGGCGGGCCTGATCGCCGTCGAGGCCGGCTCGGCCTACGACGTCAGCGCCTGGATGACCGGCGCTCGCGGCGAGATCCTCGGCGAGGTGCCCACCTTCGCCGAGAGCGAGGTCTACGCCGCCGGTGCCGACGTCCAGCTCAGCGATCTGCCGCGCGCCCGCGCCATGAAGTCCCTGCTTCTCGGCGCCTCCAACCTGTCGGAGCAGACGGCCTTCTGCCAGGCCACGCTCTTCAACCGCGCCGGCCGCCGCATCGCCGAGATCCCGTTCGAGGTGGAGCCGAAGTCGCTGGCGCGCGCGGATGCCGCGTCGTGGATGGGCCGCATCGATTCAGCGCGCGTCACCTGCGACCAGAGCTTCTTCCCCTTCGGAGTGGCGACGGAGCAGGGCGGCCTGACGCCGGTGTTCGCCAAGAATACCGGCCCCAACGGCCCCTGCAATCAAGTCTTGACGCTGGTCCCGGACACGACCGGTGACTACGCCGTGAGCCAGGCGGGCCAGTTCCACGACGCGACGAAGGAGAAGCCCAAGGGCATCCTCTGCATCAAGGCTCCGAAGCAATTGCGCGTCGCCAAGGCGATCTACGAGTGGGATGTAAAGGCCGGGCCGTGGAGCTCGCGCCCCTCCGGCATCCACAACTTCGGCTACTTCTTCCTCGAGCGCTACCGCAGCGGCGTCGTCGGCAACGTCAATGCCCTCGGTCCCAACAAGGACTTCGTCAAGGTCATGCAGAACGTCGGCATGCCCAAGGGGACCAACACCAATAACAAGGCCAGCTACGCCGTGCAGAGGGATCAGACCTACCACATGGTCTACACCTTCGACGCCCAGAACAAGCAGTTTACCCAACAGGTGTTTCTCGGCGGCCAGCAGGTCGTCTCGTTCAGCAAGGAGGTCAAGCCGGGGAACAACCAGACGCTCATGATCACACCCTACGGCAAGGGCGAGAGCCTGGCGGGGCTCGCCATGGTCGCCGAGTTCGGCAACTACGTCAACACCCGGCACCTTCCCGACCACCCCGAGGAGGCGACCATCGGCTGGAAGTACTCCAACTTCAAGATGAAGCTGATCCTCAAGAAATAGTTCGCCGACTACCGCTTCGCGCTTTTCGCAGGCCGCGGCTCCCCTGCCGCGGCCTTTGCCGTCTTCAGCGGGAGATCACGACTTCGTGCCCTTTTCCTCTTCGGCCTCCGCCTCGTCGACGAATTCCTGCAGATCGTCGAGCGCCGACTCGAAGTACTTCTCCAGGGCGCCTTCGATACGGTCACGCACCCCCTCGGGATCCTCCAGCGCGTCGAACAGGTCCACCGAGGGATCGGTCGGCAGGATCATGGCGATCTCGCGGAGCTGCGTGCAGAAGGTCAGGATCTTGCCGGCCGTCTGCCGGATCCTCTCGCGCTCGGGAGGCGGCAGGTCCTCGGCGATCTCCAGCAGGCGGTTGCGGAGGTCGTAGCCCTGCTTCGCCGACTGCCGGAGCTGCTCCCGTAGGGTGGTGGCGGGTTGGTCGTCGGGCATCCGAAGGGGTCCTTTCCGGTAGGTGCGGCTGGCTCGAACACCTATTCTACGGCTACCGTCTCTCGGCGTCACACCGGAGCTCTTGAATCCATAGCAGGCGGGAGATATCTTTGACCGTCCGGGGTGGAGCGATGAACCACTGGAAGGAAACCGCGGAGATCCTCTCGCGGCTCGCCGAGCTGAGGGCGGCGGGACGGCGGGCGGCGCTCGCCACGGTGGTGCACATCGTCGGCTCCGCCTACCGCCGGCCGGGCGCCAAGTTCTTCATCGAAGAGACGGGCGAGACCCTGGGCAGCGTCAGCGGCGGCTGCCTGGAGGCCGACGTGCGCGAAGTCGCCAAGGGCGTCATGGAGACGGGAATCCCGAGCCTGCGCCACTACAGCACGGGCACCGACGAGGACATCGTCTGGGGCCTGGGACTGGGGTGCAACGGGCTCGTCGACGTCTTCATCCAGCCGGCTACCGAGGGACCCTTTGCGGAGCTGACGGACCGGCTGCGGGAGCAGGTGTCTGGAGATTCCGCGTTCGCGATCGCCACCGTCCTCGACGGCGAGGAGGCAGGCGCAACGTCTATCGTGGAGGCGGGTGGTGCCGCCTCGGGCGTGCAGAACATCGCCGACCGCCAGATTTTCGTCGAGATCCTGCCGCCGCCGCCGCATCTCATCGTCTGCGGCGCCGGCGACGACGCCCGCCCGCTGGTGGCCTATGCCGCGGAGGCCGGATTCCGCGTCACCGTCGTCGATCACCGCCAGGGACTGATGCGGCCGGAGTGGTTCCCGCAGGCGGCGCGGCTGGTCCTGGCGCGGCCGGAGGAGCCGGTCGACCTGCCTCCCGCCGACAGATCTCTCGCGGTGGTGAAGATGCACTCGCTGAACCACGACCGCGAGTGGGTGCGCCGGCTGCTGGCCGCGGGCGTTCCTTATGTCGGCGTGCTGGGTCCGCGGCGGCGGACGGAGTCCATGCTGGGCGAGATCGGGGCGCCCGGCGACGAGCGGGTCTTCGGCCCGGTGGGGCTGGACCTTGGTGCCGATGGACCGCGGCAGGTGGCGCTGGCGATCGTCGCCGAGCTGCTCGCCTTCCTCTCGCAGCGGGAGCCGGCTCACCTCTCGAAGAGGCACGAGGCGATCCATGCCGTCTGAGCGCTCGGGCCCCATCGCCGGCATCCTGCTCGCAGCAGGCACCTCGAGCCGCATGGGCAGCAACAAGCTTCTCTTCCAGGTGCAGGGCGAGAGCCTGCTGCGGCGCGTGGCCCGGCGGGCGCTCGCCGGCGGTCTCCATCCGCTGCTGGTGGTGCTTGGCCACGAAGCGGCGAGAACCGCGCGCGAGCTCGACGGCCTCGCCTGCCAGACGGTCGTCAACCCAGGATACGAGCAGGGGATCACGTCCTCGCTCCAGGCCGGCCTGTCGGCGCTGCCGGCCGCGGCGCGGGCGACGGTGGTGATGCTCGCGGACATGCCCTTCGTGACCTCGGAGATGATCGCCGGCCTCGTCGCGCGCTACCGTGCGAGCGAGGCGCCGCTCGTCATCTCGGATTACGCAGGAGTCCACGCACCGCCCATGTTGTACGATCGGGCTCTCTTCGGCGAGTTGCAGGCGATGGCGGAAGGAAGCGGCTGCGGCCGGCAGGTGGTGAAGGCCCATCGGCACGAAGCCGGGGTCCTCTCCTGGCCCGCGGCGGCCCTCGCGGACCTCGACGTGCCGGAGGATTATGCGCGAGCCCTCGCGGGCCTTGCCAGGGAATGAGGGGACCAGCGGATGGCCATGCAGATCGAAAAGACCTTCGTGCTCAGAGCACCTCGCGACGCGGTGTGGGATTTCCTGACCGACCCTGAAAAGGTGGCCCGCTGCCTGCCGGGCGCCGCCATCACCGGCAAGCTCGACGAGCACAGCTACGGCGGCACGATGACCGTCAAGGTGGGGCCGGTGACCGCCAACTACCGCGGCAAGATGCGTTTCGACAAGCTGGACGCGGCAGCGGGGGAAGCGGAGATCGTCGCCTCCGGCCAGGAGACGCGCGGCAAGGGCGGCGCCGACATGCGGATGAAGAGCCGCGTCGCCGAGCGCCAGCCCGGCGAGACGGAGGTGACCGTGACCTCCGACGTCAACGTCGTCGGGGTGCTGGCGCAGTTCGGCCGCGGCATGATCCAGGACGTCAGCGATCAGCTTTTCCAGAAGTTCACCGACTGCATGCGGCGGCAGCTCGAGGCGCCGGCTCCGCCCGCACCGGCCGAAGCCGCTGTGGCCGTGGCTGCAATACCCGAGAGCGCTCCGGCCAACCTGCCGGCCGATCTCGCGCCGCCGCCCGCACCGCCGCCTGCTGCGGAGAACGTCCTCGACGTCGGCGCGCTAGGCGCTGCGGCGGCCGGCCGCGCGGCGAAACGGACCTTGAGCCGGCCGGGCTTCTGGGTCGCTGTCGTCGTCCTCGCCTTGCTCTTGGTCTGGCTCCTATACCGCTAGAGATTCCGTCCTGGGACACCGCCTACCTGCTGGAGGCGAGCGAAGAGGATCTCGAGTGGGAGCCCGGCAAGTTCTTCGTCAAGGGCGCGCCGCAGAAGGCGAACCGGCGAGGTCAAGGTCCGCCGCTTCGTCGCGGTGGACGACTGCGGCAACATCATCAACCCGATGATCGT
>DATBGJ010000738.1:0-1658 GCA_036558045.1 Thermoanaerobaculia bacterium | reverse complement strand
CAACGCCTCGACGCCGGAGCCGCCGATGGCGTGGCAGCTCAAACCCAAGGTGGTCAGGCGGTACAGAGACGGACAGGAGGCCAGCGCGCCGAGGTCCGCATCGGTGATGCAGTCCATGTTGTGGTGATAAATCGCCGTTCCGCCGAGATCGAGAGCCTCCAGCCGGGCCATCCCAGGCAAGGCGACAAGGGATTTGATCAGTCCGGCCGGACGATAGAGCCAGACGTTCCGCACCGGGGCCGACCGAAAGAGGTGGTCCGCGTCGTTGACGAACGCTCGCGCTTCCATCCAGACCGTGTCGACGAGTCCGCGGTGGAACTGCCAACCATACAGGGGCTTCTCGATCCGCTTCGGACGCTCCAGGAAGTCCCGTAGCTCACCCGGGCTCGTGCGGCAAGGCCGGACGGATTCTTGTACGGAACGGATCCAGGCCTCCTCGTGCAGGTCCAGCAACTGCCGTTCGCGATCGAGCAGCTCGACCGGAGCCGACGTCAAGCTGGGCAGGTCGCAATTCCAATCCTCGAACAGCCAATCCCGGAAGGTGGGAAGGGCCCGGTCTCGGGGAACCTTGGCCAGCTCACATTGGACGCGGATGAATTCGGCGCGCGGATCACCATCCAGAGAATCGGCGAGAGCCAGACGCAGGCGGTCGTCGTCCGGATTCTCCAGAATCGCTGCGAAAAGAGCATCTTCGCCGGGCATGGAGAACGCCTCACCCCGCCTTCGCCCGCGCTTCCGCCTTGTCGACCACCATCTCGGTCAGCTTGGCGGTGCGCGAGACCGCGCGGCCGATCGCCTGGAGGAGAGCGATGCGGTTGGCGCGTACCTTCTCGTCCTCGGCCATCACCAGCACCTCAATGAAGAAGCGGTCGAGCACGGGGGCGAGATCGGCGATGCGGCGCAGGCAGCGCTCGTAATCGCCTGCCGCAGCGGCGGCTTCGATGTCGGCGCGCAGATCCTCGAAGGCGGACGTGAGGTCTTTCTCCGCGGGCTCCACGAGCAGGTACTCGTCGAGCGGCTGCTCGGCGGCGTCCTTGACGATGTTGGCGATGCGTTTGGCCGCCAGCACCACGGTGAGGAAATCGGGCGACTCGCGCATCCGGTGCAAGGCATCCACCCGCGCTTTGAGATCCGGCAGGCTGGAGACGCCCACGGCGAGGGCAGCCTCGATCTCGTCGTAGGCGTAGCCTTGCAGTCCCAGGAGGTAACGGATGCGGTCGTAGAGGAACGGCCGCAGGTCCTCCAGGATCTCCCCGGCGCCGCGCGTCAGCTTGTCGCCGTAGAGGCGCGCGGCCTCGGCGGCGACGGCTTCGAGATCGAGCGGCAGGTTGCCTTCGAGGGCGATGCGCACCGCTCCTTGCGCGGCGCGGCGCAGGCCGAAGGGATCGCGGCTGCCGGTGGGGATCAGGCCGAGGCCGAAGATCCCTACCAGCGTGTCGATGCGGTCGGCGAGGCCGACGACCTGCCCGGCGCGGCCACGCGGGATACGGTCGTCGGCGGAGGCGGGGAGGTACTGATCGTAGATCGCCTGCCAGATCTCCTCCGGCTGGCCCTCCTCGCGCGCGTAGATGCCGCCCATGACGCCCTGGAGCGAGGTGAACTCCTTGACCATTTCGGTCGCGAGATCCACCTTGAGCAGGCGCGCCGCCTCGGCCGCC
>DATBGJ010000737.1:0-3218 GCA_036558045.1 Thermoanaerobaculia bacterium | reverse complement strand
TGTTGCCGTCGATCAGCGGCACCTGGTAGTGGACCAGCAGGTCGTTCTCGCCGCTGGCGATCTTCTCCGCCGGGACGAAGGGGTCATAGACCACGTCGTCGATGATGCGGGCGGCCACCTGCCCAGCGAAGCCGACCCGGCCGGTGTGCTGCGGGTCGTGGCCCCACTGCGGCCATTCCTGGGCCGAGGCGGCGACGGCCCCAAGGATCACCAAGCATAGAACCAAGATCCTCACTCGCACGTCTTTTTCCTCCTTTCCCGGACCTTTCCGGAAGGGAGCGATGGACGCAAAATGCGTCAAGGCTCTCAGCGATGAAGCGGGGATTGTTTCTAAGTAAAAGGTGCGCGCCGGGGGGGTGAAGCGAGACAGGGCGAAAACCTGTTTCGGTCCCCTCTCTCCCGGTGGGTGGGTGCGAGGCGGGAGAGAGGGGGGAAGGGAGAACGAGGGGCTACGCCGCGGCCTCGGCGACCTGCTGCCGCCGCTTCTCGATCCAGGCCCGGCCCTCTTCCTGGCTGTCCGCGAAGACCACAGGATTGCTGGGGTTCTTGCCGATGAGCTTGGCGGCCAGATTGCCGGCGGTGAGCAGCAGCTTGGCGAGGACGCGCGCCCGCAGCGGAGCGTTGCAGACCACGGTCCCGCGCAGGGGGAGGAGCTTGACGGTCTCCGAGGCCTCCTTGCGCACGGCGGCGGGCAGGTCCTCGAGCTCGGAAAGATCGATGAGGAAGAAGAAGTAGGGAACGTCCTCGGCGTACTCGAGATGCGCGCGGTTGATCAACCGGCACTCCTCGAGCGTGCAGCGGCCCTGGATCTTCAGGTGGACGATGTCGGGAAGCTCCAGACCGGTGAACTGGCGGCCGCACTGATGACCCTTGAACAATCCAGCGTTCGACATCTCGACTCCTCCTTCCCGGAAGACTCCACTCCAGCGCCGCGCCTCGCGCGGCCGGTGCAGATGGGTAGCTACGAAAGTTAACCGGGATTATAGGAAGGAGTGCGCGATTGCGCAAGCGGCGATTGGCTCACCCGGCCCGCGTCGGCGTGAAGGCGGGCGGATCGCTGGCGGGGAAGGACTCCTTGGAGGCTTCGTCGACGGGGTCGCACTCGCCCGGCTTCACCGGCCGCGCCCCCTCGGGCAGGGGCCACTTGCCGCGGAAGGCCTTGTCGTCCTTCGCGCCCGGCTGCTCCGGCTTCTCGGTCTCTTGTCTGTTCATGGCGGTTCCCCTTGCTTTCATTTCTTTGCAAGGCTTGCGCCAGTCGCGACCGGCCGCTGCTATGCTCCTGCCGTTTCAGAGGAGAGACGGCGATGGACGAAGACCTGCAGTATCCGATCGGCAAGGCCCGCCTGGAGGCGCGGCTGGACGACGAGCAGCGCCGCGAGAGGATCGATCAGATCGCGGAGACGCCCGCGCGCCTGCGCGCCGCCGTGGCGGGCCTGACCGCGGAGCAGTTGGACACCCCGTACCGGCCCGGCGGCTGGACCGTCCGGCAGGTCATGCATCACGTGCCGGACAGCCACCTCAACGCCTACATCCGCTTCAAGTGGGCGCTCACCGAGCACGAGCCCGCCATCAAGACCTACGACCAGGCGCGGTGGGCGGAGCTGCCGGACACGCGCGAGGTGCCGGTGGAGGTGTCGCTCGCCCTGCTGGAGAACCTGCACCGGCGCTGGGTGGCCCTGCTGCGCTCGCTCGCCGCCGCGGACTTCGAGAAGACGCTGTACCACCCCGACCACGGCGTCATCAATCTCGACCAGCTCCTCTGCATCTACGCCTGGCACGGGAGGCACCACACGGCGCACGTGACGGCGCTGCGCGAGCGCATGGGGTGGGGAGCGGCGTGAGCCCGGAGCCCTTCCGCGACAACGCCGTCGTGCTGACCGGCGCCTCGCGCGGCATCGGCCGGGAGATGGCCTTGCAGCTCGCCGCTCAGGGAGCTTGGCTCGCCCTCGGCGCGCGGGACGCGCCGGCCCTGGAGGCGGTGGCGGCGGAGTGCCGGCGCCGCGGCGCGCGCGCCGTCGCCATCCCCGCCGACGTCGGCGAGGAGGCGCAGTGCGCGGCCCTCGTGTCCCGGGCGGCCGCGGAGCTCGGGCGCATCGACACCCTGATCAACAACGCCGGTATCAGCATGTGGGTGCGCTTCGACGAGCTGCGCGACCTCTCGGTGGTCGAGCGGATCATGCGCGTGAACTACCTCGGCAGCGTCTGGTGCACCTGGCACGCGCTGCCCCACCTCAAGGCGTCGCGCGGCCGCCTCGTCGGCGTCTCCAGCCTCACCGGCAAGACCGGCGTGCCCACGCGCAGCGCCTACGCCGCCAGCAAGCACGCCATGGCCGGTTTCTTCGACACCCTGCGCATCGAGCTGGCCGGCTCCGGCGTCACGGTGACCATGGTCTACCCCGACTTCGTGGCGACGGAGATCCGCGAGCAGGCCTTCGGCGCCGACGGCAAGCCCCTGGGCGCGAGCCCGGTGCGCGAGGGCGAGGTGATGACCGCCGAGACCTGCGCCAGGCTCATCCTGCGCGCCGCCGCCAGACGCCGGCGCGAGCTGGTGATGAGCCGCCGCGGCAAGCTCGGCCAGTGGCTCAAGCTGCTGGCGCCCTCGCTGGTGGACCGCATGGCCCGGAAGGCGATCCAGCGCGGGAAGTGACGGCCGTAGCCTTGCTGTAGCCGGAATCCTTTCAGTTGCATATCGCGAAAAGTAAATATTAATTTGGGGCTTCCCATCTGCACGTCTCTATGCGAGAATTCTTGCTAGTTCTGCTAGACAAGGTAGTCTAAAACATTGGTTTTTCGTTCCGGACCCTGTTGGCCGGACGTTCTTCTGGAGGAGGGATGTATGTATCAGCGGACGATCCGACGCCTCTGCGTTCTAGTGGTCCTCGCACTTTCCCTGGCGCTCGCCGTCCCCGGCCGTGCCGACGCGGCGCCCAGCGGCCCCGCCGCTCTCTGGCGGTGGCTGGAAAACTTCCTGCCGGAACGGCTCGTACATCTCGTGCGGGCGGAGACGCCGGCGCCTTCGCGGAATGACGCGAAGCCGGCATTTCCCGAGAAAAACGGAGGTTGTAACGATCCGAACGGGTGCCCGGAACGGCCCGGCTCCGGAGGAGCGAGTGCCCCCGACGACCATTAAAGCGGGGAATGTGGCGAAACAAGCTCATCCGAAGCCGCGTGGAACTGGTGCGATCTGTGAGACAATACAAAGGTTCCCCAAAGGAGAC
>DATBGJ010000736.1:0-8925 GCA_036558045.1 Thermoanaerobaculia bacterium | reverse complement strand
GCCACGAGCAGTATGGGCGGAATCGGTAGGGGCTCCGCGAAGATCGAACCGGTGTGCCCTGCGAAGCCCTCACCACCCCTATCCCTCCTCTCCCAGAGGGAGAGGAGGGGGAAAAGAAGAAAACGCACGATTTTCGGCCTTTTCCCCTCTCTCCCTCCGGGAGAGAGGGGCCAGGGGAGTGAGGGCTTCGGAGGGCATACCGGCCCGATCTGCCACCACTACGCTAGACTCCCTCCGATGGCCGAGCCCCAACCCGCCGTCGCCGAGGTCTCCGAGCCTGCGGCCCCGCTCCTCGTGCCCGCCGAGCCGCCGTCCTCGGCTCCGATCCCCGGCTTCGAGATGCTGCCGGACCGGCCTCCCCATCGGCTCGTCCGCCGCTTCTTCACCACGCAGCGCCATCTGATCGCGCTGTTCTTCGGCGCCCTGGTGTGGCACGTGCGCGAGGGCGCGGCGCTCGGCAAGGGGCGGGGATTCCGCCTGCTGTTCTGGCTGGAGCGGCTGATCGCGGCTCTCGCGCGGCCATTCCTCGACAAGTCGATTGCCGACCGGCCATTCCCCGTGCAGCTCCGGCGGCGGCTGGAGATCCTCGGCCCCACCTACATCAAGCTCGGCCAGGTGCTCGCCCTGCGCCAGGACATCCTGCCGGCGTCGATCACCGACGAGCTCAAGAACCTGCTCGACCGCCTGCCCGTCGTCCCCTTCGACCGCTACCTGCGGCTGATCGAGGAGGACTTGCGGCGGCCGATCGGCGAAATGTACTCGTGGGTCGATCCCATCCCCACGGGCTCGGCGTCCATCGCGCAGATCCACCGCGCCACGACGCGCGAAGGCGACTCGGTGATCATCAAGGTGGTCAAGCCCGGCATCCGCGAGACGCTGAACCGGGACGCCATCCTGCTGCGCATCCTCGGGCGCATCCTGCAGACGTTCATCCCGCGCTATCGTCCCCGGCAGCTCATCAAGGAGTTCGTGGAGTACACGCGGCGCGAGGTGGACCTGCGGCGCGAGGCGGACAACGCCGAGACCTTCACCGCCAATTTCCACGACCTGCCGGGCGTCGTCTTCCCCCGCATCTACCGCCAATACAGCGCCAGCCGCGTGCTGTGCATGGAGTTCCTCAAGGGCTACAAGCCGGGCTCGCCGGAGACCCAGAGCCTCACCGACGAGGAGCGCGACCGGCTGGTGGACCTCGGCGCCGCGAGCATCATCCGCATGCTCTTCCGCGACGGCTTCTTCCACGCCGACCTCCACCCGGGCAACCTGCTGATCCTGCCCGGCCCGCGCCTCGGCTTCATCGACCTCGGCATGGTGGGCCGCTTCGACAGCGATCTGCGGCGCACCTTCCTCTATTACTACTACACGCTGGTGATGGGCGACGCCGAGGGCGCGGCGCGCTACCTGACGGCCATCGCCCAGCCGGCGCCCGGCGCCGATCCGCACGGCTTCCGCCGCGAGGTCACGGAGATCCTGCTGCGCTGGAACCGTAGCTCCAGCTTCCGCGACTTCTCGCTGGCGCAGCTCATCCTGCGCTCGGTGAACCTCGGCGCGCAGCACCGCCTCTACTTCCCGGTCGAGATGGTGCTGATGGTCAAGGCCCTGGTCACCTTCGAAGGCGTCGGCCAGATCCTCAAGCCGGGCCTCGACGTGGCGACGCTCTCGCAGGAGCACGCCAGCACGATCCTGCGCGAGCAGTTCAGTCCGCAATACCTCTACAAGCAGGTCCTGCGGGCGGGACCGGACGTGCTGGAGGCGCTTGCCAAGGCGCCGAGCCTGATCACCGAGGGCCTGCGGCTGCTGGAGCAGGCGACCCGCCGCGCGCCGGGCAATCCGCTCGCCGGCCTGCGCGGCACCCTCTTCGGCGGCTTCTGCATGGTGGCCGGAGCGATTCTCGCCGGTGCCCACGGACCATGGCCGGTGTGGACCGTCCTCTTCGCGGTCGGCATCGGCGCGGCGCTGCATCGCGATCGGGGGTAAGCCATCTGATGGTAAAATGGCGCAAATCGGAGAGCGCCATGAGTCGCGTCAAGACCGTACCCCCGGAAGGAATCGAGAATCTCGGCCCTGAGATCCGTGAGCGCCTCGCCCTCAAGCCCGGCGATTCTCTGGTCCTGATCGAAGGGGAGGACTTTGTCTTGGTGAAACGCGCGGGAACGCCGCCGCGCGAGCGCTTCGAAGCGCTCTCCGCCCAGACACGGAGCCGGTTCGAACGGCTCGGCTTGGAACCTGACGAGGTCGAGCGAGCTATTCGATGGGCACGCGAGTCGTCCTAGATACCAACGTCATCGTGTCAGGTCTGGGTTGGCGCGGACCATCCCACGACATCGTTCAATCCTGTCTCGAGCTTCAGCACGACCTTGTGCTCTCCTCCGCTCTCCTTGTGGAGATCGAAAGGGTGCTTCGTTATCCCAAGTTCCATTTTTCAGAATCGGAGATCCTTGAATACCTTACGATTCTGAGGGAAGTGGCGGATATCGTGAAGCCTGATTTTCAGGTCGCCATCGTGCAGGATGATCCCGACGATAACCGAGTCCTCGAATGCGCCCTTGCAGGAGGTGCTGAGGTGATTGTCTCAGGTGACAGGCATCTCCTGGATTTGGCCGAGTTCGAGAAGATCCCCATTCTGCAGCCGCGGGTGTTCCTCGACCGATTCGGAGAATCTTGAGACTTCGCGCTGGAGAGATGCGGGAGTCAATATGGGAGAGGGCAACGAGCCGCCGCGACCGCTGACCCGGCGGGGCCTCGAGAACCTCGTCGCCTTCACGCGTCGGTTCGGCAACGTGCGCTACTTCCATCCCAGCGCTCAGGCCGCGGCGGCGGACTGGGAGACGCTGGCGCTGGCCGGCGTGCAGACCGCCGAGAAGGCCGGCAGCCCCGAGGAGCTGGCGTGCGCGTTAGAGGAGCTCTTCCGCTGGGTCGCCGCGCCGGAGCTCCAGCCGCCGGTGAAACCCGAGGGGTTCGAGCCCTCGGGCAACGACCGCGCTTCGCGGCTCGCCGACGTGGTCCTGGCGTGGAACGTCTTCCAGCACTTCTATCCCTATTTCGACGTCGTGCAGGCGGACTGGCCGGCCGAGCTGCGGCGCGCTCTCGCCGCCGCCGCCACGGACGCGGACGAGCGGGCGTTCCTCATCACCTTGCGGCGGCTCGTGGCAGCGCTCCACGACGGCCACGGCAACGTAACCTTGAGCTCGCAGGAAGCGGCAGGCGCTCTGCCTCTCCTCTGGGACGTGGTGGCGGGCGGGCTGACCGTCACCCAGGTTGCCGGGGGAGCCGGAGAGCTGCGGCCCGGCGACGAGGTGTTGGCGATCGACGGCCGGCCGGCCAGGCAGGTGCTCGCCGCCGAAGAGGCGCTGGCCTCGGCAGCCACGGAAGGGTGGCGGCGCCGGCGCGCTCTCACCCGGCTCCTCGGGGGGAAACGAGGCGAGGCCGTCCGCCTCGACGCGCGGCATCCCGGCGGCGCGGCCTTCACCGTCAATGTGACGCGCTCGCTATCCCTCTACGGCGAGGGCAGTCTGCGCGAAGCGCGACCGGAGAAGATCGCCGAGGTGAAGCCGGGGATCTTCTACGTCGATCTCGACCGCATCAGCGACGACGACTTCAGAAGTGCTCTCGACCGTCTCGCCGCGGCGCAGGGAATCGTCTTCGATCTCCGCGGTTATCCGAGAAACCTGTCGATGATCGTCATCGCTCATCTCACGGACCGCCCCGTCACCTCGGCGCGCTGGGCGGTGCCGGTGGTCACCCGTCCGGACCGCCAAGGATGGGAGTGGGAATCCTCCGACTGGTCGGTGCAGCCCGCGGAGCCGCGCCTCGCGGGCAAGATCGCCTTCGTGAGCGACGGCCGGACCATCAGCTATGGCGAGACCTACCTGGGGATCGTCGAGCACTACCGGCTGGCCGAGATCGTGGGCGCGCCCACGGCGGGGACGAACGGCAACATCAACCCGTTCACGCTGCCCGGCGGCTACCGCGTGGTGTGGACCGGCATGCGCGTGCTCAAGCACGACGGCTCGCGGCACCACGGCATCGGCATCCGGCCGACGGTGCCTGTCTCGCGCACGCTGCAGAGCGTGGCCGCGGGCCGCGACGAGCTGCTGGAGAAGGCGATCGAGGTGGTCAGCCAATAGGGGGACAGCTAGAATGCGCGCCAGCGGATTCGATCGCGGAGAGGAGCGCATTCCAGGCCGCCGAGTACGGCGTCCTCGGCGCCGAGGCGATGGGGAAAAGGTTGAAGGGGTCGGAATGATCGGATCTATCCACACCTTATCTGGATGTCCACTTCCGCTCCTTCCTCAACCTCTCCGAGCACACACCCCCCGAGCCGCCGGCCGTCCACGCTCACCTCGATCTTTCCTTCTCCAAGCTCCGGCGCGCGCTCGATCCCGATCCGCAAGAGGGCACCGCGCCACGGGCGCCGCATCTTCGCTTTGGACCAGCCGGGCGGCAGGCAGGGTTCGAAGCGCAGGCCGTCCCAGGTGGGCCGGACGCCGAGCACCCATTCGGAGACGATGCGCGGCAGCCAGGCGGCCGAGCCGGTGTACCAGCTCCAGCCGGCGCGGCCGTGGTAGGGCGAGGCGGGGCCGTCCACGTTGCCCGGCAGCACGTAGGGCTCGGCCCAGTAACGCTCGGGGTCCTTGTTGGCGGGATCGATGGCGGCGAGCAGCCGCTCCACCAGCTCGGCGTCGCGCATCTTCGCCGCCGCGGCGATCGCCCAGGTGGCGGCGTGGGTGTAGACACCGCCGTTCTCGCGCAATCCCGGCGCGTAGCGGGTGATGTAACCGATGGTCTCGTCCGGCACGTCGTAGGCGGGCGCCAGCAGCAGGGCTCCCGCTGCGGTCACCAGGTGCTCCTTGACCGCCGCCAGGGAGGCCGCCGCGCGCTCCGGCGGCGCGACGTCGTTGAGGATGGCCCAGGTCTGCGCGTTGAGGTAGATGCGGCCTCGTGAATTGGTGGCGCTGCCGATCCAGGAGCCGTCGTCGCGCGTGGCGCGGCGGTACCAGGCGCCGTCCCAGGCGTGCCTGTTGATCGCCAGGCTCAAGGCAAACCGGCGCGCCGTGAGCTCGCCCGCCGTCTTCACGTCGCCATGGCGGAGATGGATCACGCTCCAGTCGTGCAGCAGGCCGCAGAGGAATTCCGCCAGCCATACCGACTCGCCGCGCTCTTCGAGGCCGAGCGCCGAGAGGCCGTCGTTCCAATCGCCGCCGCCGATGTAGGGGAGCCCTCGCGGTCCGGTGCGCGCGAAGACGCGGGCGAAGGCGCGGCCGACGTGATCGAGGAGCGGGCGCGGCTCGGCATCGTCGAGATAGGGCGCCGCGTCGTCCAGGATGCTGAAGTCGCCGGTCTCCTTGAGATAGTTGGCGATGACGAAGGCGAGCCAGAGCAGGTCGTCCGTCATGCGCGTGACGTGGCCCTGCTCCGAGAGCGGATGCCACCAGTGATACACCGAGCCGTCGGCGAACTGGTGCGCGGCGTGGAGGGCGATCTGCTCGCGGCATTTCGCCGGCTCGATGGTGAGCCAGACCTGCGAGTCCTGGAGCTGATCGCGGAAGCCGTAGGCGCCGCTCTGCTGGTAATAGCCGGCGCGGCCCCAGAGGCGCGCCGAGATCGCCTGGTAGCGCAGCCAGTCGTTGGCGAGAGCGTCGAGCCGCGGGTCGGGCGTCTCGATGCGATGTCCGGCGAGACGTTCGCGCCAGCCGGCGACGGCGGCGGCGAGCGAGGCGTCCATGACGTCCGGAGACGCGAAGCGCCGGGCCAGGGACGCGACCTCGTCGCGCTTCTCGGAGGTGGCGAGGACGAAGCCGAGATCGGCGGCGCCGCCTTTCGCCAGCTCCACGTCGCAGCGCAGCGCCGCCACGGGATCGTAATGGCGACCGAAGAGCCCGGACCAGCGGGCGTCGCGATGCAAGGCGGCCGGCCGCGACCAACCGCTGCTGCGGCCGAGGAAAGCGCCCTTGTCCCCTTCGGCCGCGGCGACAGGCGAGGAGGCGGCGAAGGCGCTCCAGTAAGGAAAATCCCGGTTCCAGTGGCCCCAGCGCGGCGAGGGCAAGTCCCACATGTGGCTGCCGGCGGTGATGACGCCGGCGTCGCAACCGGTCTCCAGGAAGAGCTTCTGGAACTCGCGCCGCGGCGAGGGCGACACGCCGCAGTTCCACTCGAGATAGGCGACGAGCGACAGCCGGCGCGCGCGGCCGGAGACGTCTTCGAGACGAACGCGCCACATCTCGGCCGTGGCCGCAGCGTCGACGAAGAGGGTCCAGCTCGCGCGCAGGCCGCGGTACTCGGTCTCGAAGATCGTGTAGCCGAGACCATGGCGGCAGGCGTAGCGGTCGTACTCCGGCCAGCAAGGAGCGGGAGCGAGCGACCAGACCTCGTCCGCGTCGTGGTCCCAGAGATAGAGAAAGCGGCCGGAGCGGTCCTCGGCGAGGTCCTGCTGCCAGCGCACGATCACCGCGAGCTGCGAGTTGTCGATCCACGAGAAGCCGCTGCCGGTCTGCGACACCGCGAGGCCCATGCGCGGATTGGCGATGAGATTGATCCACGGCCGCGGCGGGCGCGGATCGGTGATGACGTATTCGGCGCCGTCGGGGGAGAAGTGGCCGTAGGGGCTCGGGTTCATGGTGTCCCCACCCCTGAGAGAAAGACGGACCGCGCCGGCTCCGAAGCCCTCACCTCCCCTACCCCTCCTCTCCCAAAGGGAGAGGAGGGGATAAAAAAGAAGCGCAGAATTTCCGCCTTTTTTCCCCTCTCTCCCTCTGGGAGAGAGGGGCCAGGGGAGTGAGGGCTTCGAAGGGCAAACCGCTCCGGCTTCGGATTTACGCTTGAGTATCCAGGAACCAGATCCACCGTCGCCGGAACCTCGCGCACCACCACGGGCCCGCCCTTCGCTTCTCCTGCGAGCGGCCAGGAGAGGACGATGCCGCCCGGCGGAATTTCGATGCCTTCCGCGATCGTGTAACGCACGCCCCCTCCCTGCCGCTTCAAGGAATAGGTCAGTTTTCCCCACGGCGTCCCGAGGCCGAGCACGGCGATGCCTTCCGGTTGCGCGAGCCAGGTTTCCGGGATGCCGGCGCCGAGGACGAGCGCGTTCCGATCTTCGTACGCGAAGAGGTCGAGGAAGGAGCGGACGAAATCCGAGCCGACCCAGGTGTGCGGCAGGTCGCCCTGGAAGCCGGGAGCGCGCGGATCGCGGCGCACCACCTCGGGCCATTGGTTCCAGGCCGGCGGACGCCGGTCCTTCATGAAGAAGTCGAGCAGCTCGTGCGCGCGCGTCTTCCAACCCAGACGGATGAAGGTGCCGACGGCGCGCAGCTCGTAAGGCGTGTAGGCCTCCCAGTCCGTCGCGCTCCGCCGGTGCACGAATTCCTTCCAATAACGCTCGAAAGTGTGCTCCAGCGCCGGCTGCGGCAGGTTGGCCAGCTCGCCGCCGGGACTGATCGCGATCGTCGTCGAGGTGGCGTCGAAGTCCGCGAGATCGGCGGAGCCGGGGATGTAGTCGATGCCGGCCTCGGAGATCACCCGGTTCAGCGACGCGTAGAGATCGGCCCTGAATTCATCGCGGCTGGCGGCCCAGCGCGCGGTCTCCTCCGTCTTGCCGAGCGCTTGCGCAAGGTCCGCCGCGTCCTTCAGTCCCGTCAGCGCGAAGAAGTCATCCCAGTACGAGTGGACGGGATGCGCCGAGTACCCCTCGTGACTGATGGATTCGGGGAGCAGGCCGAAGAACTTGCGCTTGTCGGCTTGCCGGTACTCGTCCGTGCGGCGCTGGCGGCGCAGCTCGTCGATGTAGGCGACGGCCTTCTCCACGTGCGGCCAGACCTTCTCCACCGTCGCCCAGTCGCGGCTGTAGCGCCAGTACTCCGCGACGAGGAAGAGCCACTCGCCGTGGCTGTCGTTCTCCGGCACGGGATCGGCGCCGCGCTTATCCACGCAGCAAGGCACCTTGCCGCTCGCGAACTGATACGGCGCGAACCACTCGATGAAGTCGCGCACCTCCTTCGCGTGGCCGGCGCGCAGCAGCGCCAAGGACTCCAAAGCGCCGTCGCGGATCCAGGTGCGCGCGTAGGAACGCGAGCCCGGCTGCAGCGCGGGGCCGTCGCGGTTGATGAGGATGTGCCCGATGGCGGTCTTGAAGGTGCCGGCGAGGGGCTCGGCTGAGGACGGCAGGCGGAGATCGACGCGATCGAGGCGCCGGTGCCAATCGCGGAGAACGGCGTCGAGGTCGGAGGGCGCGACAGAAGAACCCTGATGCAGGGGGACGACCAGATCCAGCGATTTTTCCCCGCCCGACGGCAGATCGAGATCCCAGGCGAAGGCGGCGGAGGCGTAGACGAACGGATCGTTCACCGAGGACGCCGCAGGCAGCTTTCCTTGCCGCAGGTGCTCGACGATCTCGCCGCCGTCGAACGTGGTGGCGCCGAAGGCCGAGGGAGCGGTCTGCGGGACGATGAAACGCGTTCCGTTGACGATGGCGCGGCGGCCGTTCCAGGAGATCCCGCGGATGGGCGAAACCCCGCCCGTGGTGCTGAGGAACTGCGCCGGCGGATTCACCTGGAACGGACGGATGGCGAGGAAGAGGCGCAGATGCTTCACCGCTCCGCCCTTGTTGTGGATGCGATATCGCGCCTGCAGCGTGGAGCTTCCCGGATCTCCCGCGGCGAAGGCGGTGACCTCTAGCGAGAGATCGCCGCGCGTCCAGGCAACGGTGGGGATCGGCAGGTACCCCTCCGCCAGGCTCTGCGCGGCCTCGACGCCGGCCCAGGTCACCAATTCGCCGTCCATCCAAAGAAAGGGCTCGATCGAGAATGCTCCCTGCCCCACCTCCAGCGCGCCGTCCTCGCCGAGCAATCCTTCCTCCGCGTCGCCGTCGACGCCGACGACGGTCCAGTACGCCTGCTCGCCGGAGAAGGCGCGCGGATAGGAGCCGCGCGGCGC
>DATBGJ010000735.1:0-3141 GCA_036558045.1 Thermoanaerobaculia bacterium | reverse complement strand
CATGTCCCTCCGTGTTCGTCCTCGTCGCCCCGATATACTGCCTTCCATGCCGCCCCCCGCCCCCCACCTCCTCCTCGACACCGGCTCGCCCATCGTCAGCGTGGCCGTGGCGCGCGAGGGCGCGGTGGTGGCGGAGCGCTCGGTCGAGCAGCAGCGCTCCTCGGCCCTGCTGCTCGACCTGGCGCAGGAGGCGCTCGCGGAGGCGGGGATCGGCGTCCGCGAGCTCGGCGGCGTCGCCGCGCTGCGCGGGCCGGGGAGCTTCACCGGACTGCGTATCGGTCTCGCCACCGTTCTCGGCCTGCACCAAGCGCTCGGCGTGCCCGCGACCGCGCTGCCCACGCTGCAGGCCCTCGCGGCGTCGGCGGCCGCCGCGGAGGGCGAGATCGTCGTCGCCGCCGTGGACGCCCTGCGCGGCGAGTGGAGCGCCCAGGCCTTCGTCGCCGGCACCGTGTCGATGCCGCTCGGCGAGATGACGCTCGCGCCCGGACCCGAGCTGCCGCGTCTCGCCGGCGGCAGGCCCGCGGCGATCGTGGGATTCGGGATCTCCCGGCTCGCCGGTCTTTCCGGGCTGCGGCTCATCGAGCCGGCCTCGCTCGCGCCGGCCGCGGCGCGCCTGGCCGCGGCGCCGGAGACGGAGTGGGACGCACGGCTGCTCGTCTCGCCTCTCTACTCGCGGCCGCCGGCGATCTCCGCTCCGCGGCCGCGGCCCCTGGTCGCGCGGGAGGCCTGAGGTGCGCGAGCCGGCCCTCGGCGTCGCGGTGCGTCCCGCCGCCCCCACGGACCTCGACGCCATCGCCCGCCTGGAGGCGACGTCCTTCCAGGACGCTTGGCCGCCCGACATGCTCGCCTTCGAGCTCGCCCATCCGCGGGCCCTGCTGCTGGTGGCCTCGCGCGGCGGCGTGGCGCCGCCCTTCGGCTACGCCGCCTTCCGCCACGCGGCCGGCGAGGCCGAGCTGCTGCGCCTCGCCGTGCTGCCCGAAGAGCGCCGGCGCGGCGTCGCCCGCGCGCTCGTCGCCGAAGGCCTCGAGCGCCTCGCCCGCGAGCGCATCCAGGTCTGCTTCCTGGAGGTCCGCACGGACAACGAGCCCGCCGTCAAGCTCTACGAGAGCCTCGGCTTCGCGCGCATCGGCCAGCGCCGCGCCTATTACCGCGACGGCGCGGATGCGCTGGTGTTCGCGTTGGAGTTATGACGCCGCTACGCTTGACTTCCGCCTCTCCCTTTCATAGGATCGATCTACCTAAAAACGGCCCGGAGTGAGTAGGGAGCTCACGTCCGAGCCTGACCACGCAAAGGAGACACAGTCCCATGCGCAGCTACCCCGATTGTAGCAACGCCTTTTCCTCCTCCTTCCTGGAGCAGTTCGACCAACGCGACGAGCCGCCCACGGCGGGCGAGGCGGACGTGGCCGGGCCGTGGCGCGTCGAGCCCATTCCGGGCCTGGGCTTCGGCCTCTTCCGGGCCGGCGAGAGCCTGGCGCGCGGCTGCCGGCCGGCGGCGGTGTTCCCGGACCGCTGGCTGGCGCTCCTCGCCGCCGCGGTGCTGCCCGGCACCGGCCGCGACGCGCTGCTCCACCTGAATAAACAGGCCGACGCGGAGGGTTATGGCGTGGTGCTCGACGGCGGCGAGGTCGTCGGCCGCTTCGAGCTGTTCGACGAGCCGCTGCTGGACGCCATGAACGTCGCCGTGGGGCTCGCGCGCTCGCCGCAATCGCTGGCCTACCTGCTGGAAGCGGCGGGGCCGGTGGCCCTGGAGCGGTGCGGCGCGATCCTGGCGGCCATCCGGTAGCTTGTAAAGCTGCCGTTGGAGGCCCCAACCCGGCATTCGGCGTCTCTGACCCGGCGGTTGGACTCTTCGACCCGTGGGTCAAGCTCTCCAATCGGCGGGTCAAGCTCTTCGACCCTCGGGTCAGACTCTCCGATCGTCGGGTCAGACTCTTCGACCCGCCGGTTGAGGTCTCCGCGCCGGCGGTTGGAGCCTCCGATCAGCCCGTTGGGGCTTCCAACTGCCGGTCGCCTTGATCCTCCCGGCGGGCCGGTGCTATCCTGCGTTTCGTCAGGCATGCGGACATCGCTTTCCATCACGGCCGCCCCCTCCCCCGAGAGGCTGCGGCGTGCCCGTGTCGCGGAGCCGGTCGCACGGTGAGCCCGCTCGCCGCCGCCCGCCCGTTCCTTCTCCACAGCACGAATGCCGGTCCACACACCGGGCCGATCCTTATCCATCCATGGAGTCCTGTCGGAAACCACAGGAGGTTCTTGCCATGTCTCACGACGACCTGAAAGCGGAGCTGATCAAGACCGATGACGACTTTCGCCGCCTCTACGAAGAGCATCAGGAATTCGAGAGGCGGCTCCAGGAGATCAACCAGAAGACCCTCCTCTCCCAGGACGACGAGATGGAGGAGAAGAAGATCAAGCTACACAAGCTGATGCTGAAAGACCGCATGGAGCAGATCCTGCGGATGCACCGCGAGGCGCGGGTCACGGCCTGAGCCGCCGTCTCCTGGCACCCTTCCTGCGTAGAGAGCTCAGACGATGAAGTTCGCCAAGGAAGGTTGGCCGTTCGTCCTCCCGTTCCTCTTCCTGGCCGGGCTGCTCTTCGTCTTCGGGCATCCCGGCTGGGGCGCCGCCGCGCTCGTCGTCGGCTTCCTCGTCCTGCTCTTCTTCCGCGATCCGAAACGCGCTTATGAAGGCGACGCCGGCTTCGTCCTGGCGCCCGCCGACGGCCTCATCACGCGCGTCGACACCCTCGAGGACCCGGAGATCGGCCCCGGCCGCTTCCACCGCATCGTGACCTTCCTCTCGGTGTTCGACATCCACGTCCAACGCGTGCCGGCGGCCGGCGAGGTCATCGCCTCGCGCTACAGCCGCGGCCGCAAGGTGGCCGCCTTCCGCGAGGACGCCGGCGAGGTCAACGAGAAGCACCTGTCGGTCATCCGCCGGCCCAACGGCGACCTCGTCGGCGTGCGGCAGATCGCCGGCCTGCTGGCGCGGCGGGTGGTCTGCTATCTGAAGGAAGGAGACCGCGTCCACCGCGGCCAGTCGATGGGCTTGATCAAGTTCGGCTCGCGGGTGGACCTGCTGGTGCCGGAGAGCTACCGCCTGCTGGTGAAGAAGGGGGACCGCCTGAAGAACGGCGCCACG
>DATBGJ010000734.1:0-5625 GCA_036558045.1 Thermoanaerobaculia bacterium | reverse complement strand
CCTCCATCACCCGCCGGGCTTGGACCCTCACCTGATCCCGCCCGTATAATGGGATGAGACTCGCCACCGCCGGATGGCTCAGCAGCCGGTCGAGCGGGGGCAGTCCGCGTCGTACGTCGTGGGAGTCGAGACTTTCCACTGCGGGGCATTCTAGGAGATTCGTGGACCCCAAACGAGGTCTGAGAGCCGTCCCCGATCCGTTGCGCCCGGCGGGCTCGCCGTTGCAGCCGGCCAGGGCCGGCATGCAGCCGAAACGGCCGGGGGCACCCGCCGAAGCCTCGCCGGCGGCCGGCCAGCGCCAGCTCCCAGGCCTGGCCGAGGTCTTCGACCGGCTCGACCACGACGTCAAGCAACTCCGCGTCGATTTCGAGCGCTTCTTCAACGGCTCCCTGCCGTTCCCTCCGGAGGATCTGCGGGCGCGCGTGCAGGCACAGCTCCGCAACTTGCGCGGCGCCAACCTCAAGACCTTCGCCGACAACTTCCGGCTGGGGGATCTGGAGGCGCGGTTCAACAGCTACAACGAGCTGTTCAATCGCCGCCTGCGCGCGCTCGAAGAAGGCCTGCGGCCGAGCTCTCGTCCGGTGCCGATTCCCGCTGCCTCCGGCCGCTTCGATCCCGAGAAGGGGATCGTCTTCGGAGACCGCATCGACCCGGAGGCGGTGGAGGCGCTCTACCAGGGCCTCGCCGCCGCTCCGGACGCCGGTCCCCGCTTCGATCTCGACAGCTTCCAGACCTACCTCACCCGGCAGGTGGCCGCCATCCGCGAAAAGACGGGTTGCGCGCAAGTGCAGTTCCGGCTGGCGGCCGAGGACGGTAAGCTCAAACTCAAGGCCCGCCCCGTCGCAGCCCGCGAGGGCGCTTAGAAGGAGACTCATGGTGCGTAGAAGGACTTCCTGGATCCTCGTCGCTTGTCTCGCCGTGCTGGCCGCGATCGCCGCGGTGGCGGCGGCGGTTCCCCCCAACCTCTCCAAGGCCATCGAGGCCCAGCAGCGCCTCGCGGCGGAGCGGCCCAACGATGCCGCGGTGTACAACGACCTCGGCAACCTGCTGCTCCTCGTCCCCCGGCCCGAGGAAGCCGAGGCCGCCTACCGCAAGGCCCTCGAGCTCGATCCGAACAAGGCCTCCGCGCACTACAACCTCGGCCTGCTGTTGCAGCAACGGGGCGAGACGCGGGAAGCCATGAAGCACTACGAGCAGACGGTGAAGCTGGAGCCCCTGCATGCCTGGGCCCACTACCAGATGGGCACGCTCCACGAGCGATGGGGAAATGAGTCGCGGGCCGTCGACGAGTACGCGCAGGCCTTCGCGCTCGATCCGCAGCTCGCGTTCCCCGAGGTCAACCCCCACATCGTCGAGAACAAGCTGGTCACCGAGGCGATGCTGCGCGCCTACAAGGGCGACTACGCGCCGCCGCAGGCGCCGAAGGTCTACGAGGATCCGGCGCGCATCGCCAACCTCCTGGTAACCAATCCGGAAGCCGCCGCCAAGGAGCAGGTGGCCAATGCCCCGCAGCCGCAGCCCAACACGCCCGCGAACCGCCAGCAGCAGCCGCCGGGCGGCCAGGCGCAGAACCCGGGGCAGGTGCTGCGCGAGCGCGATCTCGACCGCGGCAATCCCGCCGGCCAGGCGGTGCCTCAGGGCATGTCGCGCGGCCGGGTGACGGGCGTCCAGCCGCAGCGCGGCCTGCGCGAGTGGAACCGGCCGGACCCGACCATCCAGGAGAATCCCGAGGGCATGACCAACGAAGAGGTCGAGCCCGGCCCGGTGGTCACCCCGCCGCCGGGCGGCGTGTATTACCGGCCCGGCGTGCCGAGCACCGGGCGGCTGAGCCTGCATCTCGTGCCGCAACGGCAGCGGACGGGGCGGGGGTAGGCCCGCCGGCCCCCCTCACTCCCCTAACCCCTCCTCTCCTTCGGGGAGAGGAGGGCCGGGGAGGTGAGGGCCGGCGGCGGAGTTCCGGTTCGCGATACGACGTCGGCGCGGATCGGGCTCAGACGTTGAACCTGAAATGCACCACGTCCCCATCCTTCACCACGTATTCCTTCCCCTCCAGGCGGAGCAGGCCGGCGTCGCGGCAGGCGGCTAGGGTCTTGAGGCGGATCAGATCGTCGCAGGGGACGACCTCGGCGCGGATGAAGCCGCGCTCGATGTCGGAGTGGATGGCGCCGGCGGCCTCGCGGGCGCGGGTGCCGCGCCGGATCGTCCACGCCCGCACCTCGTCCTCGCCCACGGTGAAGAAGGAGATCACTCCCAGCAGGTCATAGCTCGCCCGCGTAACCCGGTCGAGGCTGGGCTCAGCGAGCCCCAGATCGGCGAGGAACTCCTTCTGCTCCTCGGACGAGAGGGTGCTGATCTCCTGCTCGATGGGCGCGCTGACGGTGACGGCGCGCACCGCCGGCCGCGTCGCGATGCCGAAGCTCTCGGGCAGCGCGGCGGCGCGGCTCTCGTCGGCGTTGATGACGATCAGCAGGGGCTTCGCCGAGAGGAGCTGGAAGCCGCGCAGCCGCTTCTCGTCCTCCGCCTCCAGCTCGATCTCGCGCAGTGGCTTCTCGGCTTCGAGCGCCGGGAGGAGCACCTCCGAGAGGATCTGCCGCTCGCGCAGCTCCTCCGGCGTGAGGCCCCGCTTGACCGCTTTCTCCAGCCGCTCCAGTCGCCGCTCCACGACGTCGTGGTCCGCCAGGATCAGCTCCAGGTCCCCGGTCGCCACGTCCCGCGCCGGATCCACGCCGCCTTCCGGGTGCAGGATCTCCGGATCCTCGAACGCCCGCACCACGTGGACGAGGGCGTCCACCATCTTCAGCTTGGCCAGATCGAGGCTCTCGGCGCTCTCCCCCTTCTTGATGCCGGGGATGTCCACGTACTGCACCGTGGCGGGCACGTAGCGCTTCGGCTGGAAGAGGTCGCGCAGCGCCTCCAGGCGGACGTCGCGCACGGAGGCCACGCCCATGTTCGTCTGGCTGGAGGTCGCGTACTTGTCCGTCGCTTGATGCGAAGCGGTGAGCGTGTTGAACAGCGTCGTCTTGCCTGATTTCGGGAGGCCGAGGATGCCTAGTTGCACGGGCGGGAGTATATGCCGGTGTGCCACAATCCCCGAATGGCCGACCTCGCCGTCACGGCTTCCCCAACCGCGCCGCCGCGCACCCGCCCGTCGCTGATCGACCGCGTCCCCAAGGGAGGAGCCGCCGATTCCGACACCATCCTCGACCTCTTCGTGGATTGGGCAACGGAGGCGGGCTTCGAGCTGTACCCGGCGCAGGAGGAGGCGCTGCTGGAGATCATGGCCGGCCGGCACGTGATCCTCAATACGCCCACCGGCTCCGGCAAGTCGCTGGTCGCTCTCGGCCTCCACTTCAAGGCGCTGTGCGAGGGGAAGAAATCCTTCTACACCAGCCCCATCAAGGCCCTTGCCTCGGAGAAGTTCTTCTCCCTCTGCGACGACTTCGGCGCCGAGAACGTCGGCATGATGACCGGCGACGCCTCGATCAACCCGGAGGCGCCGGTCATCTGCTGTACGGCCGAGGTGCTCGCCAACCGCGCCCTGCGCGAAGGCGAGCGTCTCGACGCACCGTACGTGGTAATGGACGAGTTCCATTACTACTCGGACCCCGAGCGCGGCGCCGCCTGGCAGATCCCGCTCATCGAGCTGCCGCACACGCGGTTTCTCCTCATGTCCGCCACCCTCGGCGACGTCTCCGCCATCCAGGAGCGCATCCAGGAGCGCACGGGCTTCGAGGCGGCGCTGGTGAGCTCCGAGCAGCGGCCCGTGCCGCTCGACTTCGAATACCGCGAGACGCCGCTTCACGAGACCATCGAGGTATTGATCAAGGACGGCCGGGCGCCCATCTACATCGTCAACTTCACCCAGCGCGAGTGCGCCGAGCTGGCCCAGTCCCTCACCAGCATGCAGATCTCCAGCCGCGAGGAGCGCGAGAGGATCCGCGAAGCCGTGGGCGACTTCCGCTTCGACACGCCCTACGGCAAGGAGTGCAAGCGCTTCATTTCTTTCGGCATCGGCGTCCATCACGCCGGGCTGCTGCCGAAGTACCGGCTCCTCGTCGAGCAGCTCTCCCAGCAGGGGTTGCTGCGCGTCATCGCGGGCACGGACACTCTGGGCGTAGGCGTCAACATCCCCATCCGCACCGTCCTCTTCACCAAGCTCGCCAAGTTTGGCGGCCAGAAGATCTCCATCCTCTCCGTGCGCGACTTCAAGCAGATCGCCGGCCGCGCCGGCCGCAAGGGGTTCGACGTCAAGGGCAGCGTCGTGGCGCAGGCGCCGGAGCACATCATCGAGAAGCGCAAGAACGAGAGGAGCGGCGGCAAGAAGATCTTCAAGGGTCCGGCCAAGGGCGAGGTCTCGTGGAACCAGGAGACTTTCGACAAGCTCATCGCGCGGCCGCCGGAGACGCTCAAGTCGCGCTTCCGTATCACTCACGGCGTGGTGCTCAACCTCCTGCAGCGCGACGCCGAGCTGGACGATCCCAACCTGCGCAACTTCGACTCCCTGCGCGAGCTGATCCGCCGCTGCCACGAAGAGGAAGGCGGCAAGACGCGCCTCCTCACCCACGCCGCTGTCCTCGTGCGCGCGCTCTACCGCGCCGGCATCATCCGCATGAAGCGGGACGCCCGCACGAACTATCTCTGGGCGGTGGTGGCCGAGGACCTGCAGTGGGACTTCTCTCTCAACCAGGCGCTCTCCCTCTATCTGGTCGAGACGCTCGGCGAGATCGAGCCCGAGTCCGAGACCTACGTGCCGGACCTCATCACCCTCGTCGAGTCGGTCCTGGAAAACCCGGAGATCGTCCTCCGCAAGCAGGTGGACAAGATCAAGGGCGAGCTGGTGGCGCAGCTCAAGGCCGAGGGCGTCGAGTACGAAGCGCGGATGGAGCGCCTGGACGAGGTCACGCATCCGAAGCCGCTCTCCGACTTCATCTACGGCACCTTCAACCGTTTCCGCGGCAAGCATCCATGGGTGGGCGGCGAGGACATCAAGCCGAAGTCGATCGGCCGCGAGATGTTCGAGGGCTACATGAGCTTCGCGGACTACGTGAAGCGCTACGGCTTGCAGCGCAGCGAAGGCGTGCTCCTGCGCTACCTCTCGCAGCTCTACAAGACGTTGGACCAGAACGTGCCGGAGCCGGCGAAGACCGAAGGCGTGTGGGACGCACTCGGCTTCTTCCGCGCCCTCGTCGAGACGACCGATTCCAGTCTCCTCGAGGAATGGGAAGGCCTGCTCCATCCCGAGATCCTGGTGCGCACCAAGGAGCGCGAGACGGCCCGCGAGATCCTCTGGCTCCAGGAGCTGCTCGCCGATCCCAAGACCTTCGCCGCCCGCGTGCGCGCCGAGATGCACCTTCTTACGCGAGCCCTCTCCATCAAGGATTGGGAGGAAGCGCCCAACCTCATCAAGCAGGACCCGGACGATCCGCAGACCCTATGGGACGCCGAGCGTTTCGAGCAGGCCCTGGCCCCCTTCTTCGAGGAATACGGCGAGCTCCCCTTCACCCCCGAGGCCCGCCGCCATCAGTGGACCCGGATCCGCAAAACCGGGGATCGCCAGTGGGAGGTCACCCACACCCTACTCGATCCGCAAGGGGACAACCTCTGGGCGGTCCTGGGGACGATCGA
>DATBGJ010000733.1:0-4077 GCA_036558045.1 Thermoanaerobaculia bacterium | reverse complement strand
AGCTCCACCAGGGTGGTCTTGCCGACGCCGATGGGACCGTCGACCGCCACGTAGTGGAAACCGAGCTCTTCGGGCTTCAATGGGCGAGCGCCGGGGCGGTGTCGACTGCGGGAACCGGGACGATGGGATTGTAGAGCGTGTCGCGTTCCACCGGCTCGAAGCCCGCCTCGCGGACGATGCGCTCCAATTCGGCGCGAGTGAGCTGCTGCGAGGTGCCGGCGCCGGCCATGTGGTAGATCTTCTCCTCCACCACCGTGCCGTCCATGTCGTCGGCGCCGAAGCGCAGGGCCACCTGGGCCAGCTTGGGCGTCACCATCACCCAGTAGGCCTTGATGTGCGGGATATTGTCCAGCACCAGGCGGGAGGCGGCGATGTGGCGCAGGTCGTCCATGCCGGTGGTGTGGTACTTGAGCCCCATGTAGTTGTTCTCGGGATGGTAGGCGAGCGGGATGAAGGCGTTGAAGCCGCCGGTCTCGTCCTGCAGCTCGCGCAGGCGCAGCAGGTGGTCCACCTTGTGCTCCGGCCGCTCGACGTGGCCGTAGAGCATGGTGCAGTTGCTCTTGATGCCCATCTTGTGGGCGATGCGGTGGACCTCGATCCACTCGTCGGCGTCGAGCTTGCCGTCGCAGATGATCTCGCGCACCTCCGGGTGGAAGATCTCGGCGCCGCCGCCGGGGAGAGATCCCAACCCGGCGTCGCGCAGGCGGGTGAGCACCTCCGCGATGGAGAGCTTCTCGCGCTTGGCGAACCAGCCGATCTCGATGGCGGTGAAAGCCTTGAGGTGCGCGTTGGGGAAGCGCTGCTTCAAGCCGCGCAGCATCTCCAGGTACCAGTCGAGGGAGAGGTCCGGGTGGAGGCCGCCGACGATGTGGAACTCGGTGACCCGGTTGCCGCCCTGGTCGGCCGCGTGGGCGTAGACGTCCTCGTGGCTCATCTCCCAGGCGTGGTCCTCGCCGGGCAGGGCGGCGAAGCTGCAGAACTTGCAGTTGTAGGTATAGACGCAGACGTTCGTCGGGTTGATGTGGCGGTTGATGTTGAAGTAGGTGACGTTGCCGTGCAGCCGCCGGCGGACGGCATCGGCCAGCCGGCCGAGGGGCAGGATGTGCGGCGTCGTCAGGCACGTCAGGGCGTCCGCGGCGTCGAGGCGGACGCCGTCCCGCACCTTGGCGGCGATGTCGCGCAGGGGCTCGGGAAACCTCTCCGGGGCGATGGCGTATGGAGTTGAGGCGGTCACGCGAAGAGTATATCTGATCCCGGAACCCTACCCTCCCGCCCTCACCGGGGGAGAGGGGGGAGAAAGGACGAAAAAGGATGACAAGGATGGCAAGGACAAGATCCAATTCTCAGCGGGGGAACCTTGGTATCCTTGCTGTCCTTTTAGTCCTTTTTCCCCTCTCCCAGGCGCCCGCAGCCGTAGAGCGCGCCGTCGTCCTGCGGCCGGAGGCGATCCTCGACGTCGAGGCCGGCCGGCGGCTGCCCGGCAAGCGGATCGTGGTGCGCGGCGGCCGCATCGAGGCGATCCTCGACGCGGCGAATCCCCTTCCCGAAGGCGCCGAGGTGATCGAGCTGCCGGGGCTGACCGTGCTGCCCGGGATGATCGACGCGCACGTCCACCTCGCCTGGGCCGGAGCCGCGGGCGTGCTCGCCGGCAAGGACGAGGCGCGCGCCACCCTCGAGGCCGGCTTCACCACGGTGCGCAACCTGGGCTCGACCGGCTGGGCCGATCTCGCCCTCCGCGACGCCATCGAGCGCGGCCAGGTTCCCGGCCCCCGCATGCTGATCGCCGGCCCGGCCCTCGGGCTGAAGGGAGGCGTCTGCGACGCGGTGTTCCAGGGAGAGGGCGCGGTCACCTCCGCGGAGCAGGCGGTCGCCAAGGTCCGGGAGCTGATCGGCCGCGGCGTCGACGTGATCAAGCTCTGCGCCGGCGGCGGTGTCATCCCCTCGGCCGCGGACGCCGAGGCGGTCGAATTCACCGAGGAGCAGATGCGGGCCATCGTCGCGGAAGCCCACCGGCAGGGACGCAAGGTGGCGGCCCATGCCCAGGGGCCGCGGGCCGTCGCCAACGCCGTCCGCGCCGGCGTGGACTCGATCGAGCACGGCTCACTCGTCGACGAGGCCGGGGCGCGGCTGATGAAGGAACGCGGCGTCTTCCTGGTGCCGACCCTCTACCGGCTGGACTACGTCTACGAGCAGGCGCGCGCCGGCGGCGCCTCACCGGAGCAGCTCAAGAGGAGAGCCGAGGCACGAGAGACCGTCCAACAGCGCCTGCGGTCGGCGGCGGCGCTGGGCGTTCCCATCGCGTTCGGCACCGACGCCACCGTCATCCCGCACGGCACGAACGCCAGGGAATTCGAGAGCCTGAAGGCGATCGGCCTGTCGCCCGCCGAAGCGCTGCGCAGCGCCACCGTCAACGCGGCGAAGCTCCTGGGCTGGGAGGACCGGATCGGCGCCGTCCGTCCCGGTCTCCTCGCCGACCTCATCGCCGTGGACGGCGATCCGCTCCAGGACCTCACCGCCCTTCAGCAGGTCCGCTTCGTGATGAAGGGTGGAGTCGTCGTCAGCGGGAAGCCAGCACGTCCAGCGCCGTCGCCGCGAAGAGCCACACCGAGAGCGCCCCGTTGGCCGTGAAAAAGGCCGCGTTCAGGCGCGACAGGTCCCCCGGCCGCACCACCCAGTGCTGGTAGGCGATCAAGAGTACGCAGCCGGCCCACCCTATCCAGTATCCAGAACCGAGACCGGGCGGATAAATCCGCGGCAGCAGGGCCAGCAGGAGGAGCGTGCCGGCGTGCAGGGCGGCGGAGATCCACAGCGCTCCCACGACGCCGAAGCGGGCCGGCACCGAGAAGAGCCCCGTCCGGCGGTCGAAGTCGAGGTCCTGGAGGGCGTAGAGCACGTCGAAGCCCGCCACCCAGCAGAGCACCGCGCCGGCGAGGACGAGAGGCGTGGCCTGCACGTCCCCCCGCACCGCGATCCAGGCCCCCAGCGGCGCTCCGGCGAGCGACAGGCCCAGGATCAAGTGCGAGCCCCAGGTGAAGCGCTTGGTATAGGAGTAGAGGAACAGGATGGCGAGCGCCAGCGGCGAGAGGGCCAGGGCCAGCGGATTGAGCCGCCAGGCGGCGAGGACGAGCAGCGCCGCGCTCGCCGCCACGAACAGCGCCACGGCCCCAGGCGTGACCAAGCCCGCCGGCAGGGCCCGGCCCGCCGTGCGCGGATTGGCGGCGTCGATGCGGCGGTCCACCAGCCGGTTGAACCCCATGGCGGCGCTGCGCGCGCCCACCATCGCCACCACGATCCAGCCGACCGTCCGCCAGGAAGGCCAACCCTCGGCGGCGAGCAGCATGCCCAGGAAAGCGAAGGGCAAGGCGAACAGCGTGTGCTCGATCTTGATCATCTCGAGCACGGTCGAGAGGGTGCGGAGAGGGCGCATTGGCCCCGTATTCTATCCGCCCGTCACCGCGCCCGCACCGCCAGCAACTTCAGCGGCTGGAAGCTATAGTTCTCCACGTCGACGGTGCCCGCGGTCAGGCTGATGCGGGCCGCCGCGAACATCTGGCCTTCTCCCTTGCCGTCCCTGCCGAGGTTGATCTCGACGTAGCTGAACGGATAGTCCAGGCTGCGCGCGCCGCTGGCGAACTCGCGGAAGGAGACGGGGCGGTCCATCATCAAGCGGATGCGGCGCTCCCCGTTGGCGGCCGGCTTCGACGTCGCCACGGCGATCGGATAGCCGAGGCCGCCGTTGCCGATGCGGATATAGCCCTTCTCCAGGTCCCACAAGGCGCTGCGAAACGCTTCGGGACCCTTCCTGGCGAGGATGCCCGAGAGCTTCTGGACCTCGGCGTCGGTCGAGTAGCGGTCGATATGGATGACGACCGGCAGCGTGGTCGGGCGTCCTCCCGGATTCACCAAGGTCGTCGTGAACTGGTCGGCCCTGGCGGCTCCGGCGGCGGCCGAGAGCGCGAGCGCCAGGACGCAGGCGAGCCGTCCGGTCTTCAGTTTGGGATTCCTTTTCTCGTTCATATGAACACTCCCTTCACCATACGACCTCTTTCCAAGCAAACGGCGCACCAATAAGAGATG
>DATBGJ010000732.1:0-2632 GCA_036558045.1 Thermoanaerobaculia bacterium | reverse complement strand
CGCGGCCGGGCGCTGATCCTCCTCGGCCCGCCGCCGGTGCTGCGCTACAGCCAGAGGAAGGTCCCGGCCTGGGATCCGGGACGTTCGGGCGCGCCGCCCGTCGTGCAGACCCATCTCCTCTCCCTGGAGTCCTGGGTCTACAGGGTCGAGGAGCTCGAGCCGGCGATCCGGCAGCTCTTCGAGGAGGACGAGTCGGGACCGGAGATCGTCCTCGCCTTCGTCATCGATCCCAAGCGCACGTACCTGATCGAAGGCGAGGAGTATCTGAAGCTGGCGGTGAAGGCCTCCGTGCGGCAATGATGCGGCCCTGGCGATAAGGAGACAAGGATGACGATCTCGGACCCCACCCTCAACCCGGCCGCGGCACCGCCGCGCAACTGGTGGCAGCGAAACTGGAAGTGGGTCGTGCCCGTCGGCTGCGGCTCGCTGGTCGTCTTCCTGGCAGTGCTCATCGCTGCCATCATGCTCCTGGTGTTTTCGGTGATCCGCTCGACGGACGTCTTCCGGGAGGCTCTCGAGCGGGCGAAGGCGGACCCCCAGGTGCGCAGCGAGCTGGGTGAGCCGATCGAGCCAGGCTGGTGGGTGAGCGGCAACGTGGAGTCGACCGGCCCCTCCGGCAGGGCGGACATCTCCATCCCGCTCAAGGGCGCGCGGCGGAGCGGCACCCTCTACGCCGTCGCCCACAAGTCGGCGGGGCGCTGGACCTACGAGACCCTGGAAGTCGAGGTCAAAGGACGCGAGGGACGCATCAACCTGCTGGCGAACGCGGATTCGTTCTAGGCGGAGCGGCGGCGGGCATCGCCGGCGGAGCCGCCGCTCCGGCGTGATGCGCCATGCGCCGCGCCACGGGCACCCAGCGCTGCAGCCAGACGAGGAAGAAGAAGAACCGTACCAGCAGGCGGCGCGGGAAGGACGGCCACCAGCGCCCGGCCACCGTGGTGACCACGGCGGCGAAGAGGTGCCTGCCGTCGCCGGGCTGGAAGAAGAGATCGCGGAAGTTGGGCGTGTAGAAGCCCACCACGAAACGGCGGAACATGCGGTAACGCCGGCGTTGCACCCGCTGAAAATTGGCGAAAGAAGAGGCTGAGAGGTCTCCCTTGGCCAGCGCCGCGTCGAGGGCGCGGCCGGCCTCGATGCCGGACTCCAGGGCGATCGTCACGCCGGTGGAAAACACCGGATCGAGGAAGGAACCGGCATCGCCGGCGAGCAGCCAGCGGTCACCCGCATAGGCGCGGACGTGGTAGGAGAAGTCCTTCTCCACGCGCACCGGCCACTCGCGCCGGGCCGTGCGCATCAGCGCCGCCGCGGCGGGCGTGTCCGCGATGGCGCGCTCGAGGATCTCCTCGTGGGAGAGCCGCGGCCAGGTGTCGAACACCCGGCGCTGCAGCACGACGCCCACGCTCATCAGCGTCTCCGAGATGGGAATGAACCAGAACCAGCCCATGTCGTCGCGCCCGACGATGCGGATGTCGCCGGCGCGCCGGCCCTCCGGCCGCGGCACACCGCTGAAGTGGGCGTAGATCGCGATGTTGGCGAGCCTGGGCTCCTCCACCCGCAGCCGGAACTTTCTGGCCAGGATTCCAAGCCGGCCCGAGGCGTCGATCACCGCCTGGACGCGTACCGTCCGCCGGGCCTCTGCCGGACCGGCCACCTCCAGGGTGACGCCGGCGGCGTCGAAGGCGACGTCGAGCACGCGGTGCTCCTGGCGGACCTCGGCACCGCAATTCGCGGCGTGGCCGAGCAGCAGCTCGTCGAGGCGTTCGCGCGGCACCTGCCAGGTCTGCGGGTAGGGGATCTCGGGCGAGACGGTGAAGTCCGCGTAGCTCTCGGCGCTGCCGTCCGCCGGCCCGAAGCTCGCCCCCCACTTGCGGGTGAACCCTGCGGCCGCCACCTTGTCGCGCAGCCCGAGCTTCTCGAACGACTCGTTGCTGGTGGCGAGGAGCGATTCGCCGATGTGGAAGCGCGGAAAGCGGTCTTTTTCGAACAGCACCACGCGGCGGCCCTGGCGGGCGAGCGTCGTGGCGGCGCTCGATCCGGCGGGACCGCCGCCGATGATCGCGACGTCGTAATCGTAACTGGGATGAGACACGCGAGGACGACTCCCGGAGAGGTTGATCCGCCGCAGTATAGTACGCCGCCGGATGCTTTCCTCATTCCGCCGCGCGCTGATTTTCGCCGCCGTTCTCCTCTCTGTCAGCTCGAGCGTGGCGGCGGCCGATCCTCCCGCGAGCCACGACCGCGCCTTCTGGCGGCGGATCGTGGAGAAGGAGTATGCCCTGCCGGAGGGCGAATCGGCGGCCGCCCTGGTGCGCGAGCTGAGCGGCTACCTCGGCTCGCCGGACCCCGAGCTGCGGGACGAGTTCGGCTACGGGATCCCGGCGGCCTGGATCGGAGAGCAGCAGCGGCTCGCGCCCGCGGAGCTGCGCGATCTCATCCGCCGGTGGACGCCAAACCTCAAGACCGGAATCGGCGAGAGCGGGACGGACAGCGTTCTCCTCCGCTCCTTCTCCGCCCTCAACCTCGCCACCGTCGCCGCGTACGACAACGAGCATCCCTTCCTGGACGCCGGCGAGGTGAGAGCTCTGCTCGACGCGGCGCTCGCCTATCTCACGGCCGAGAAGGATCTCCGCGG